>JBOGSY010000194.1:0-4268 GCA_050691915.1 Candidatus Limnocylindria bacterium
CTCCAGGTCCTTCTGCTCGAAGACGACCTTGCCGTGCTCGTTGGTGATGGCCGCTTCCCTGAGGTCCCACTCCACAGTGTCGTAGGGGTGGGTGCCCGGGGTGGTGAAGCGGCGCTCGATGCTGAGGCCCTTCCACGTGCGCTGCTCGCCCGGCGCCAGCTGGCGGTAGCCGGTGCCCTTGCTCTTCGTCCCGTTGCCGTGCCCGTTCGTGGCGTGGCCGTTCGTTCCGTGGCCGTTGCCGTTCGTTGCGTGGCCGTTCCCGGGGGCATCGGTCCCGTTGGTGCCGTGGCCGTCGCCGCGGGCCTGCTGGCCGGCGGCGGCGTTGTCGGGGGCGGCCTGGTCGGGCTTGGCGGGAGTGTGAGCTGGGTTGCGAGCCATGCTGGTCGAGGTCCCTCGTGCCTCCGAAGGCTGCAAGCCTCCGGCCTCCTCCTGGATGTGCGGTCCGCGCTTCCGACGTCGGCCTTTGGGTCCCGCTGCCGCGATCTCGGCGGTGTGAGCGGGCCCGGAATCAGGGCGTGGTTCGGCCCTGGTCAGGCGGTTCGACGGAGTCGCACAGATGCCGCGATGGCGTGCCTTACGCCTCGTACTTCAAGGACTGCCAGTGTAATACGCGGTACCCCCTCGGTCAACCCCAAAACCACAACATCTGGTGGTCCCTTGGTCGTGGGCACCACTAGATGATGGGGCCATGGGGTACGTGTGTGTATTACCTGTGGACGGGATGTGGACGGGGTGTGGAGAGGTTCTGGGATGGCTCTGGGGCGGCCGGCGCGGGCTTGGTTGAGGAGCCCGCGCGGCCGCCAAGCCGTCACGCCGGTGCCGGGTGTGGGGAGGGGGTCGAGTTCGCGGGTTTGGAGGTCGCGGGGTTTGGGAGTTCGCGGGTTTCGTGGGAGGGATCCATCGGCCAACCTGAGGCCCCTGGAGGGCGAATTCGCGCCGGAAGTTGCGGGGGAGGAGATTCTGGGGTCGGATTCGGGCGCGGGTTGGCCGTTGGACTCGTGGGGCGTATCTGGCGGGGCGATCAGGGTGGATCGGGTCAGAGGATCATGAGGGCGTCTGCCTCCGGCAGGCGGCCATGCGCGAGGGTGCGCAGTGCTCGCCCGGATTGCCGCTACGCGGTTCGGGGAGGGGAAGGGTGTGGAGACCTTGGGGCGGCCGGCGCGGGCTTGGTTGAGGAGCCCGCGCGGCCGCCGGCGGTCGCGGGGATCGGTGCCGTTGCTGGGTTTCGTGGGAGGGATCCATCGGCCAACCAGAGGCCCCTGGAAGGCGAATTCGCGGCGGAAGTTGCGGGGGAGTTCTGGGGTCGGTTTCGGGCGCCGGGTGGCCGTTGGACTCGTGGGGCGTATCTGGCGGGGTGAGTGGGGGTGGATCGGGTCAGAGGAGGATGAGGGCGTCTGCCTCCGGCAGGCGGCCGCGCGCGAGGGTGCGGAGTGCTTCGGCAGTGGCGATCGGGAAGGCTTCGGCGAGCATGGGGCCGGCCTCGCGGATGATGCGGCGGTTCGCGTGCGTGGCGGCCACCAGGAGGATCACGCGCTGAACTCCCAGGTCCCGCGCCTTCAGGCGGGCTGCGCGAGTCTGCGCCTCGATGCCGACCAGGCGCGTGATGGCTTCCACGACGCACCGGCCCGCGGCGGCCGCGATGACCGCGTCGGCGGCCCGCAGGTCGCCCGGCTGGGGCATGGGAACTTCCAGATCGAACCGCCACCCAGGCCCGATTCGGTGCCGGAAGCGGGAGAGGAGGTCCAGCTGGGGAGCATCGAGCGGGCGGCGGATTGCAGGGAAGAGGCGCAGCCATGCCTTCAGGCCGACGGCTGCCGCGTGC
The DNA here is from genome assembly GCA_050691915.1 of Candidatus Limnocylindria bacterium. GTDB lineage: Bacteria > Chloroflexota > Limnocylindria > QHBO01 > QHBO01 > JBOGSY01. The sequence continues at coordinate 1,823 of JBOGSY010000194.1, forward strand.
CGGAACGCCTCCGCCACGCCGAGGGTGCGGACGAGCGCGTGCTCGCGGCGGCTGATCTCGGCCTTCGAGCAGCCCAGAGCGGTGGCGACCTGCTGCTGGGTCAGGCCGGCCACGAGCCTCGCCAGCCGCAGCTCCCGGCCCAGGGAATCGAGCGTGCGCCGGCCCTCGCGCGCGCCTTCGTGAACGGGGTTCGTACGGTTGGCCATGAGGGAGATGATGGTGGGCTGGACCTTACCAGCCGCTTAGCCACGGGTTACTGGGGCGAGTCTGGGGCGTTGCCGCGGCCGCTCGGTGGGGTTTCGCCTCGGGGATCCAGCGGCCTCAGGGGGATCGCTCGGTGGGTTTCGCCCCGAGGATCCAACGGCCCCAGGGGATCGCTCGGTGGTTTCGCCCCGGGGATCCAGCGGCCTCCGGGGGATCGCTGGGTTTCGCCCCGGGGATCCAACGGCCACGCAGAGGGGGTGAAGCCCCCGATCTGGACTCGAAAGTTGCACCGGGCGGGACTGCCCCGCTCGGCGGCAGTGAGCGCTTGGCCGATGGATCCGCCCCACGAAACCCCCGGTGGCGGCGCGGAGACGCAGTGGCCGATGGATTCGCCCCAGGAAACCCCCGGTGGCGGCGCGGAGACGCATTGGCCAATGGATTCGCCCCACGAGACCCCCAGTGGGGACGGATGCGCGGCCTGGCTGATGGATTCGCCCCACGAGACTCAAAGGGAGTGTGCGGGGTGGGGACCGGCTGCAAGCAGCGGCCGGAGGGCGGAGATCAGGCGGGCGACATCGGTTCGCGCGCGGGGGTAGGCGACCGCGATCACGCGAGTGCAGCCCGCGGCCAGATATCGCTCCAGGCCGGCAGCGATGTCCACCGGAGCCCCGGCGACCACAATTGAGCGCGCCAGCTCCTCGCTGACCTCCTCGGCGGCGCGGTCCCGCTCCCCGGCCTGGATCAAGGCGTGGAGTCGGCGGATCTCGTCGTGGCGTTGGGCTGGCTGGGTGTCGAGCATCTTGAGCGAATGGCGCAGCCGATGGACGACCATCCGCCGCGCGCCGGCGAGGGCGGCGTCCGGGTCGTCATCGACCGTGCAGGTGACCAGGGCGGTGAGCTCCAGCCGGTCAGGATCTCGGCCGGCGGCGCGCGCGCTCGATAAGAAGCGCTCCGCTGCGAAGTCCGCGATGTACTCCGGGCTCACCACGTTGATCAGCAGCCCGTCGGCCACCTCGCCGGCGAGCTGGAGGATGCGCGAGCGCTCGCCGGCGATGAAGATCGGCACCCCTGGCCGGACCGGATCGAAGGCGAGCTGGGTGTCGACGCCGCGGAACAGGGCGCCGTCGTGGCGGAACGGCTGGCCGCCGAGGGCCTTGCGGATGAAAGTGACGTACTCGCGAAGCCGGGCCAGCGGCGCCTCGAGCGGAATCCCATGGCCCAGGTCGTTCCACGGATGATGACCGATGCTCAGGCCCAGGATGGCGCGCCCGCCGGACAACTCGTCCAGGGTCGCCACCCCCATGGCCAGCTGCATCGCGGACCGGTTGTAGACGTTGACGATGGCGGTTCCCAGCCGAATCCGGCTGGTGTGCTGCGCCATGGCGGACAGGGCCGCAAAGGCGTCGAAGCCGATGTCCTCGTTGGTCCAGGCGCTCTCGATTCCGGCCTCCTCCGCCGCCACCGCCAGCTCGATCATGTCGCGGCCGCTCAGCTGGAAGCGGCGGCCCTCGTGCTTCAGGTCCAGGCCGATCCGCGGGGTCGCCATCGGTTCAGTTAGCCGGTTGCGCCGGTTGCGCCGGCTGCGCCGGCGGCCATCATGGCGATGACCTCATCGGTCGTGCGGACACGGGCGAACCGGGGGAAGACGTCGTCGACGAAAAGCTGGTGCACGGCCTCACGGCGGGTCGTGCAGGCATCCCGGACGATGACGAGGTCGAAGTCCAGGTCGCGCGCGGCGTACGCCGTGCTGGCGATCCCGATCTCGGTGGCGCCGCCGCACAGGATGATGACCGTCGCCCCGCGCGTGCGAAGGCTCAGCTCCAGGCGGGTCTGGAAGAACGCGCTCCATCGGTGCTTGGGGATCAGGTAATCGCCCTCGCGGGGGCTGATCTCGTCGATCACCTGGGCTCCCCAGCTGCCGGAGAGGTTGGCCGTGTGCGGCCGACGGCGAACCTCCGGATCGGCCCACGGCCGCATGTCGTGGTCGACATCGGTGTAGCGGGCGGCGACATCCGCCCCGTCGGGGCGATGGTCGGCCAGGGGATAGAACACCGGCACGCCGTGCGCCCTGGCCGCCTCCGCCAGCCGCACCCAGTTGGCCTTGGCGGCGGCCACGCGCTGGCGGTGGTCCTCCGGCGGATCGGCGAAGCCGTAGTTGAGGGTGTCGAAGAACACCAGCGCCGCGGAGGCCGGCGGGATGGTGCGATAGCTCACGGCGGGCCGTCGCTCGCGGACAGTCGCG
>JBOGSY010000195.1:0-4248 GCA_050691915.1 Candidatus Limnocylindria bacterium
CGCCCGGCCACGACCAGCTGCGCGTCGCGGCTGCGCAGCACCTCGCCCAGGCCGGCCAGCCCGCGGACCTCCAGCCGGCGGCCGCCCGGCAGGGTCGCCGTCTCCAGGAAGCCAAGGACCGATGGATCCAGCGGTCGCACCCCGGGCAGACGACAGGCCAGCCGGAGCAGGGCCAGGTCGAGCGGCGTGTCCACGTCGAATCGCGACCAGAGCCCGGCACCTCCGCCTGCGCCACCACCCGCGCCGGCGCCCGGATCACGCCAGGTGAAACCTGCCGCCTCGAGACAGCGAACGGCGGCGTTATCGGTGCGGCAGCGCTCCAGGCCGGCCAGCGCAGCGTCCAGGTCGCCGGCCACCGCGAAGGCATCGGCGCTGTAGCGGTTGTTGGCCACCACCTCGCCGGGGATCGGGGAGATCAGGGCGTGCAGGTAGTCGTCGTCGACCAGGGCCAGCGCGCCCGCGCCGGTGTAGCCCAGGGCCTCCACGCGGCGGCCATCTGTCGCGGCGGCGTCCAGCGCAGCACGGGCGCCGGTGGTGTACCAGCGCCCCCAGTGAAACGCCTGCCCGGCCGGGGGTCCGTCGGGCGCGAAGGGGACGACGGGCGCGAGGGGGACGACGGCCGCCCCCAGCGCCTCCAGCCGCAGCGACATCTCGGCCGCCAGCAGGGCCTGCCCGGTGGCCGCGACCGCGGCGTAGGTGCCGAGCCCCTCGGCCGGCGATGCCTGGACGACCAGGACCAGCGGCGCGGGCCGCTCAGCCATCGGCCAGCAGCCGGTGCATCTGCTCCAGGTGCATCAGGTCGTGGACGCCGGCGAAGAGGAGCCACTCCCCGCAGCGCAGGCGGCCGACCAGCGGGTGGTCGAGGGGACAGGGCTCGGCCTCGTGGCCCGCGATCGCGACGGCCGACATGGCCATCGAGCGCCGTGACTTGTCCAGGTAGGTCAGCAGCAGCTCGCGGGAGGCGTCGGCGGGACCCGGGACGCCGGGTCGCACCACGGGCGGCTGGGCCGGCCACTCCCCGCGGGCCGCCAGCGCGGCGGCATGCACCAGCCAGCGGCGGGCAGCGGTGGTGTGCGCGAAGGCCTGCGCCACGTTCCAATCCTCCTCGCCTCCCGGGGCCCGCAGCAGGTCGTCGCCGGTCGCGTGCAGCGCATCGGCCAGCGCATCGGCCACGGACTCCTGCTGGTCCAGGACCTCGGGCGCGGAGCCTGGCCCGGAGCGGCGTCGGATCTGGCGCCGGAAGCTCATCGGTCCCGCGTCCAGCGCCAGCCAGACGGCCACCACGTCAGGTGCTCGGAGCTCCAGGGCCTCCAGCCAGGGGGGCGGAGGCATCGGTCCTAGAGGCGCTCGAAGCGCTCCACCGGGAGCACGAAGACGGTCGCCCCGCCGACCTCCACCTCGACCGGGTAGGGCATGTAGAACTCGCCCGGCTCCATGATCGGGGGCATGGGGTTGACGAACTGCCGGCGGGAGTGGCAGTTGGCGCTCACGATCTCCAGCACCGCGTCGACCTGGTCGTCCTCGACCCCCACCAGGATCGTCGCGTTGCCCTGCTTGAGGAAGCCGCCCGAGCTGTGCAGCCGCGTCGCCCGGAACTCGCGCTCCAGCAGGGCGTCGACCAGGTTCGCGGCGTCCTCGTTGTGCACGATGGCGGTGACGAGCTTCATCGGGCGGGCTCCTCGAGTGTGACGGTGGGCACCGGCGCGGGACGGCACGATTATGCCGCAGGGGAGCGACCGGGGGCCACCCGTCCCCGGCCGCGCGGCCGGTTGCGCGCCACGCGCATCAAGCGCGGAGAGCGGCGCTCCGTGGCGGTTCGCCACCACATGGCGGCTCGCGCGGCGGTAAGCGGGATTCGGCGCAGATTCACCACCACGTGGCGGTAACGACCACGATGCGCGCGCGGCGAGCGGGATTCCGCGCAGATTCACCACCACGTGGCGGTAACGACCACGATGTGCGCGCGAGGTGGCAGATCTTGCCCGAATTCGCCAGTGGGTGACCGGTTTCGGCCAGGTAACGGGGCCTGCCTGGCCCCGGCGCCTCACATCGTGGCCGATACCACCAGCCGGTGACGAATTCCCCGCGACCCACGGGACCGCCAAGGCGGCGCGCCGGCCGTCAGCCGGGGAGCAGCTCGGGGAGCAGCTCCCCCACCACCCCGCGGATGAGCCGGTCGGTGGCCTCCACGCTGCCGGAGCCGTCAACGACGCGGAAGCGCTCGGGCTCCGCGGCCGCCAGGTCCAGGTAGGCGCGGCGCACCTTCTCGAAGAAGGCCACGCTCTGGGTGTCCTCGAACCGGTTCCACGGCCCGTGGCGCTTGCGCCCCAGCCCCACTTCGACGGGCACGTCGATCAGGACCGTCAGGTCCGGCAGCGTGCCGTAGGTCGCGAAGGCCTGCAGGCGGCGCAGCTCCTCGGGGTCGTTGCCGTAGCCGGCGCCCTGGTAGGCCATCGACGAGTCGAGGTAGCGGGCGCAGACCACGTGCTCGCCCCGACCCAGCGCGGGCAGGATGACCCGGGCCGTGTGCTGCGCCCGGGCCGCCGCGTAGAGCAGGGCATCGGTGCGGGGGTCAAGGTCGTCGGACAGGTCGCGCAGGTGCAGGACCAGGCGACGGACCTCGTCGCCGAGCGGCGTGCCGCCCGGCTCGTGGGTGAGCAGCACGCGCTCGCCGCGCGAGCGCAGCCAGTCCACCAGGTGGCGCGCGGCGGTGGTCTTGCCGCTTCCCTCGGAGCCCTCCAGGGTGATGAACCGGCCGCGCTCGGCGGCCGTCATCGGTCCATCAGCGCCAGGCCCGCCCCTCGTCGGGGAGGAGCTCCACCCGGCGGTTCGGCTCGGCCCCGCGGGATCGCGACATCAGGTTGTTACGCTCCGCCATCTGGTGCTGGAGGCGGCGGACGTAGGCGTTCTGCGGCATCAGCTCGACCGGCCGCCCGGAGGCCTGCACCAGGCCGATCGCCTCGGACGTCTCGCGCAGCGCGGCCTCGGACGGATCCGCCTGGAGGTCGAAAAGGCTGGCCAGCAGGTTCTCCATCTGCTGCATGGTGTTGGTCTTGAGGACATAGATCGGGATGCCGTTCGACTCCGCCTCGCGCAGGGCGGAGGGCTTGCGTCGGTAGTAGTTGCGCAACGTGACCACCGCATCGGCGTCGTCCAGGTCGCGCGCGCTGGTGACCGGCACGCTCAGCTCGCGCACCGCCTGCTCCAGCCGCTTTCGGCTCACGCCAAAGGCGAACAGGCTCAGGGGCCGATGGCTGCGCCCGGTGCTGGGCGGCCGGTTGGCGCCCACCGGCCGGCCGATGAGCTCCTCCTCGCTGGCGGTCGTGTCGCGCAGAGCCTGCTCCATGGCCCGCCGCGGGTCGGAGGCCTCTGCCGGCTCGAAGCGATCACCCGTGATCCGCTCTCCCGCCGACCGGTCGCCTGAGAGGCGCTCGCCGGGGAGCGTTCTCCCACCGCGGCCACCCCGGCCGGGCAGGGGCCGCAGCCCGGTGCCGGTCGCCGCGCCGCCGGCGCGACCCCGGCTGTAGGCGCCGAAGCCGCCGGTCGGCTCCAGCGGAGCGAAGGCCGGGTTGCCGGCCGCGGTGTCGCTGATCCGGTAGTCGTACTTGGTGGCCGCCCTGACCGCGCCGTCCTCCCGCCAGCGGGACTCGGGCGGGACCATGTGGCCGCGCAGGATGGCGTCCACCGTCTCGGCCACGTTACGGTGGACGATCACCGTGTCGCGATCGACGATCTCGACCACCACGTCGAAGGTGGGCGGCGCCTTGCGCTCCAGGACCGTCTTCTGCGTCCCGCGGCGGCGGGCCTCCTCGTCGCCCAGGGTCACGGTCTGGATGCCGCCCACCAGGTCGGAGAGGGTTGGGTTCAGCATCAGGTTGTCGAGGGTGTTGCCGTGGGCGGTGCCCACCAGCTGCACGCCGCGCTCCGCGATGGTGCGCGCCGCGGCGGCCTCCAGCTCCGTCCCGATCTCGTCGATCACGATCACCTCGGGCATGTGGTTCTCCACCGCCTCGATCATCACCCCGTGCTGATCGGTCGGGGTGCGGACCTGCATCCGCCGCGCGTCGCCGATGCCGGGGTGCGGGATGTCGCCGTCGCCGGCGATCTCGTTGCTGGTGTCGACCACGATCACCCGCTTCCCCAGGTCGTCGGCCAGCACCCGGGCCACCTCGCGCAGCATGGTGGTCTTGCCCACCCCGGGGCGTCCCAGCAGCAGGACCGATTGGCCCCCCTCCACGATGTCGCGGA
>JBOGSY010000196.1:0-4223 GCA_050691915.1 Candidatus Limnocylindria bacterium
GCGCTGGCCTGGCACGGCGCCGGCTTCACCGGCTCCGGGGAGGTGAAGCTCGCCTCGGTCGCGTCGCTGGAGCTGACCGACGGGGGCCGGATCAGGATCCTGACCGCATCCACCGAGATGGGGCAGGGAACCAAGACCATCTTCCCGCAGCTGGTGGCCGATGCGCTGGGGATCGACTACGACGAGGTGGAGATCGCCCCGCAGGACACAGCCCTGGTTCCCGACTCCGGCCCCACCGTCGCCAGCCGGACGGCCATGGTGGTCGGGGGGCTCCTGATCCGGGCGGCCGAGAAGCTGCGCGCCCTGGTGGAGGAGCGGACCGGCCGCGGGTTCGCCGAGTCCTACCGCGAGGCCGGCCCGCTGCGGATCGACGAGCGCTTCACGCCCTATCCCGGGGTGCCGTTCGATGACGCGACCTACCAGGGCGACGCGTACCCCGCCTTCGGCTGGGCGGCCGCGGTGGCCCGGGTGGACGTCGACCTGGACACCGCCGAGGTCACCGTGCGCGAGTACACCGCCGCGGACGACATCGGTCATGTCATCCACCCCGTCCTGGCCGAGGGCCAGGTGGAGGGCGGCTCGCTCCAGGCGGTGGGCTACGCCACCACCGAGGAAATGAAGCTGGTGGACGGACGCTACCTGAACGACCGGCTGGCCACCTATCTGATCCCCACCGCGCTGGATGCGCCGCACATTCGGACCATCCTGGTCGAGAAGCCGTTCTCCGGCGCGCCGCACGGCGCCAAGGGCGTCGGCGAGCTGCCCATGGACGTGGGCGCCCCGGCGGTGATCGCCGCCATCCACGACGCCACCGGGGTCTGGATCCACGACCTGCCAGCCACGCCGGAGCGGATCCTGGCGGCCCTGACCGGTGGACCGATGCCTCCCCCGCCCGGGATCTCGCTGGAGGAGCGGTCATGAGCTACCGCTTCGAGGTCAACGGCTCGCCCGTCGAGGTCGACGCCCCCGGCATGCGCCGGCTGCTTGACGCACTGCGCGAGGACCTGGGCCTGACTGGCACCAAGGAGGGCTGCGGCGAGGGTGAGTGCGGCGCGTGTTCGGTGCTGCTCGACGGCGCGGTGGTCGATTCCTGCCTGGTGCCGCTGTGCCAGGTCCAGGGGGCCAGCGTCGAGACGGTCGAGGGCCTCGCCGCCGACGGCCGGCTGAATGAGCTGCAGGCTGCGTTCCTGGAGACCGGCGGCGCGCAGTGCGGCATCTGCACGCCGGGCATGCTGATGGCGGGCGAGGCGTTCCTGGCCTCCGGCGCGCGTCCGGACGATGGCGCCATCCGCGAGGCGATCGCCGGCAACCTGTGCCGCTGCACCGGCTACACCAAGATCATCGAGGCCATCGCCCTGGCCGCCGAGCGCCGGTCCGGCTCTCCCTAGGCCGATGCCGCCCGAGCCGCCGGTCGTCTCCCCGCGCACCCTGGCCGAGGCGTATGACGTGCTGGCCGCCGTCGCGCACCGGCCGGTGGCCGGCGGCACGGACCTGCTGGTGCAGATCGCCGGCGAGATCGGCGAGCCGCCGGAGCGGGTGCTCGACCTGTGGGGCCTGGACGAGCTGCGCGGCATCCGGGTCGAGGCTGACGCGCTGGTGATCGGCGCGCTGACCACCTACACCCAGATCCGCCGCTCGCCGGAGGTGGCGGAGCACCTGCCCGCCCTGGCGGAGGCATCGGCCACCATCGGTGCCGCCCAGATCCAGAACCGCGGCACGCTGGGCGGAAATGCCGCAAACGCCTCGCCCGCCGGCGACACGCTGCCCATCCTGCTGGCCACCGACGCGGTGCTGGTGGCCGGTTCGGCGCACGGGGAACGCGACATCGCCGCCGGCGAGTTCTGGCCGGCCTACCGCCGCACCTCGCTGGCACCGGACGAGCTGCTGCTGCGCATCCGCTTCCCGCTGGCGCCCGGCCGCCAGGTGCGCTTCCGCAAGGTGGGCACCCGGCGCGCGCAGGCCATCTCGAAGGTCGTCATGGCGCTCAGCTGGGTCCCTCAGGCGAAAGGCGACTGGACCGATGTCCGCCTGGCCCTCGGCTCCATGGCGGCCACGCCGGTCCGCACTCATCGCACCGAAGCGGTCCTGGAGGGGGCGCATCCAACCCCGGAGGGAGCCGAGCGGGCGGTGACGACGCTGGGCGACGAGCTGGCTCCGATCGACGACGTGCGGTCGACGGCCGACTACCGGCGCGCGGTCGCCGGCCGCGTCCTGCACCGTCTCCTGCGCGACGAGGGTGGCTGGTGACCGAACCGGGCCGGACTCGATAGGCGGCCGACCAATGCCGATCGTTGCCCCGACCAGGCAGGACGTCCACCTCTTCGCCACTCATGACGACTTTCGTGCCTGGCTGAAGGCGAACCACGACGCCGCTGGCTCACTGTGGGTCGGCTACTACAAGAAGGCCGTGCCGAAGGCCGCCATGACCTACCCCCAGGCCGTCGAAGAGGCCCTCTGCTTCGGATGGATCGACGGCATCACCTATCGCATCGACGATGAGATCACCACCACCCGTTTCACACCGCGGCGCCGAACGAGCAGCTGGAGTGCGGTGAACATCGCCAGGGTGGCCAGGCTCACCGCCGCCGGCCGGATGCATCCGGCGGGGCTGCGTGCCTTCGAGGAGCGCGACCGCCACAAGGACGGGGTGCACTCGTCCGAACGGCCGGCGGTGGAGCTGCCGGAGGGCATGATGGTCAGACTGCAGGCGGACACCGAGGCGTGGAAGCGCTGGGAGTCAGAGCTGCCATCCTTCAGGAAGGCGGCCGGCCACTGGATCACGTCAGCCAAGTTGGCCGAGACCCAGGAGCGCCGCTTCGGCGAGCTCCTCCGAGCGCTCCGCAGCGGGTCACGGCCGCGGCCCTTCCTGGTCGAGCGCGCCGCGCGCGGGCAGTCCGGGCCCTGAGCCGCGAGCGACCACCGTGCCAGGTGTCGCCCCGCCGAACGCGAGGGTCTTGGCCGCTCGGCCGCATCGGTCTGCGACAATGCCGCGACCCAGCCCGTACGGACGACGATGCAATGGACCGGCTCCAGTTCGCGGTGCATGATCCTCATTCGGTTCGGCCGGGGGATCGGCGTGGCTGACGTGCCGGTCGCCGGCGTTCGGGTCACCGATGCAGCGCTCCCGCATGCCGGCGAGGTTCTCACCTCCGAGGCGCTCGGCTTCGTGGCGCAGCTCCATCGGTCCTTCAACCAGCGCCGGCTGCGGCTCCTGGCAGACCGCCGCGACCGCCAGGCGCGCTTCGACGCGGGCGAGCTCCCGGACTTCCTGCCCAACACGCGCCACGTCCGCGACGACGCGGACTGGCGGGTGGCGCCGGCCGCGCCCGACCTGGACGACCGGCGGGTGGAGATCACCGGCCCGGCCGAGCCCAAGATGATGATCAACGCCCTGAACTCCGGCGCGCGCGTCTTCATGGCGGACTTCGAGGACGCCCTCTCCCCCACCTGGCAGAACGTGGTCACCGGCCAATGGGCGGTGCGCGAGGGCGTGCGCCGCACGCTCACCTTTCAGACCGATGAGAAGGCCTATGCGCTACGCGACTCCGGCCTGGCCACCCTGGTCATCCGGCCCCGCGGCTGGCACCTGGACGAGGCCCACCTGGAGGTCGATGGCTCCCCCATCTCCGCCAGCCTGCTCGACTTCGGCCTGGCCTTCTTCCACAACGCGCGCGAGCTGCTGGCGCGCGGCTCCGGCCCCTATTTCTACCTGCCTAAGCTGGAGTCGCACCTGGAGGCCGCGCTGTGGAACGACGTCTTCGTGGCCGCCCAGGCGGCGCTCGACGTCCCGCGCGGCAGCATTCGGGCCACGGTCCTGGTCGAGACCATCCTTGCCGCCTTCGAGATGGACGAGATCCTGTTCGAGCTGCGCGACCACGCCGCCGGCCTGAATGCCGGCCGCTGGGACTACATCTTCAGCGTCATCAAGAAGTTCCGGTCGCGTCCGGACATGGTCCTGCCGGACCGCGCGCAGGTGACCATGGCCGTACCCTTCATGCGCAGCTACCAGCAGCTGCTGGTGCGGACCTGCCACCGCCGCGGGGCGCACGCCATCGGTGGCATGAGCGCGTTCATTCCCAACCGGCGCGAGCCGGAGGTCACGGAGCGCGCCCTGGCGGCCGTGCGCGAGGACAAGCGCCGCGAGGCGGGTGACGGCTCGGACGGCACCTGGGTCGCGCACCCCGACCTGGTGCCGGTCGCCGGAGCGATCTTCGACGCCCTGC
>JBOGSY010000197.1:0-4220 GCA_050691915.1 Candidatus Limnocylindria bacterium
ACATCCTACCGGGCCAGGCGCCACGCTTCGCAGCGACCCGAAGTACTGTCACGCGTGCACCGGTCGTACCACCCGGCCCATTGCTACCATGGGGTCCGTGGAGTTCGACCTGGAGCTTGCCCTGCGGGCGACGCTGGTGCTGGCCGCCGCGCTGGTGGGTATCTGGGGCGCGCGGTATGCCATCCGCACCGCGGTCCGCCACGTGGTGGAGCGGCGCGCCGCCGGCGATGACGATGCCCTGCTCAGCGCCGTGGACTTCGAGCGCCGGATGCGCACGCTGCAGACCCTGGCGGTGCGGGTCGCCAGCGCCGTCATCCTGATCGTGGCCGTGCTCATGGTCCTGGACATGCTGGGGGTCGAGATCGGCCCGGCCGTCGCCGGCCTGGGAGTGGTGGGGATCGCCGTCGGCTTCGGCGCCCAGACGCTGGTCCGGGACTGGCTGGCGGGCATCTTCATCGTGCTGGAGAACCAGTACAGTGCGGGCGACGTCGTGTCCATCGCCGGGGTGGACGGCGTGGTGGAGGACTTCAGCCTGCGCCGGACGGTGCTCCGCAACCTGGACGGCACCGTCCACAACGTGCCCAACGGGCAGATCGTGGTGGCCTCCAACATGACGCGGGGCTGGGCCCGGGTCAACCTGGACGTCTCGGTCGCCTACGACACCGACATCGACCGCGCGACGGCCGTGATCGACCAGGTGGGCCAGGGCATACTCGCCGACCCGGAATGGGGCGAGCGCCTGCTGGAGGCCCCATCGGTTCAGCGCGTGAATGCCCTGGGCGACTCGGCGGTTGCCCTGAAGGTCCTGGGCCAGGTCCGCCCGGCGGAGCAGTGGGCGGTCGCCGGTGAGCTGCGGAAGCGGATCCTGGCGGCGTTCGCCGCGGCGGGGATCGAGATCCCGTACCCGCACCAGGTGATGATCAGCCGGCAGGCGAGTGCCAATGCCGGCCGTACCGGATCATCCGCGCCGGCGGAGCCCGAGGTGACCGATCCGGCCGAACAGGCCGAGGGCGAGGCCTAGGCCGACTCCTCGGTGCGCTCGGTCACCCGCTCGCGGTCCTTGCCGCGGCGGCGCGGCTCGGGTTCCTCGGTCTCGGTCAGGAGCATGGGCGGCTGGCCATGCTCGATCGTCTCGGCGGTGATGACCACCTTCTTGATGTCCGTGCGCTCGGGGATGTCGTACATCACCTCCAGCAGCGCCTCCTCGACGATGGTGCGCAGCGCGCGGGCCCCTGTCTTGCGACCCAGCGCCAGGCGCGCGGTGGCCTCCAGCGCCTCGTCGGTGAAGACCAGCTCGACCTTGTCCAGGCTCAGGAACTTGGCGAACTGGCGGGTGACCGCGTTCTTCGGCTCGGTCAGGACCTTGACCAGGTCCTCCTTGGCCAGCGCCGTCAGGCTGACCACGACCGGCAGCCGCCCGACGAACTCCGGGATCAGGCCGTACTTGAGGAGGTCCTCCGGCATGAGCTGATCCATCAGGCGGCGCCGCTCGTCGCGGCTGCGATGCGCCTCCGAGCCGAAGCCGATCCCCCGCCGCCCGACCCGCTCCTCCACGATCTTCTCCAGGCCCTCGAACGCCCCGCCGCACACGAACAGGACGTTGGTGGTGTCGATCTGGATGAAGTCCTGGTGCGGGTGCTTGCGGCCGCCCTGCGGCGGCACGTTGGCGACCGTCCCCTCCAGGATCTTGAGCAGGGCCTGCTGCACGCCCTCGCCGGAGACGTCGCGGGTGATGGAGGGGTTATCGGTCTTGCGCGCGATCTTGTCGATCTCGTCGATGTAGATGATCCCGCGCTGGGCGCGCTGCACGTCGAAGTCCGCGGCCTGGATCAGGCGCAGCAGGATGTTCTCGACGTCCTCGCCCACGTAGCCGGCCTCGGTCAGGCTGGTCGCGTCGGCGATGCAGAACGGGACGTCCAGCACCTTGGCCAGGGTCTGGGCCAGCAGCGTCTTGCCGGAGCCGGTAGGCCCCACCAGCAGCACGTTGGACTTGCCGAGCTCCACGTCGTCCACGCTGTGGCCGGCGTTCACCCGCTTGTAGTGGTTGTAGACCGCCACCGACAGGACCTTCTTGGCCTGCTCCTGGCTGATGACGTACTGGTCCAGGCGCTCCTTGAGCTTGCGCGGGCTGGGGAGCGGCGCCGCCTGCGCCTTGCTGGCGCGCGGCGTCTCGAGCATCTCCTCCTCGATGATCTCCTGGCAAAGGTTGATGCACTCGTCGCAGATGTAGACGCCCTGGCCGGCGATGAGCTTGCGGACCTGCTCCTGGCTCTTGCCGCAGAACGAGCAGCGATACGGGACCTTGGTCTTGCTGGTCATCGGCGCGAGCATAGCACGGGCCCTCCAGCGCCCCGGATACCCCGATGGTCCCCGTAGCATGACCCCATGCCCGTGCGCATCTCCCTGGGGAGCGTCGAGACCGGCTGGGGCCCGATGCTCCTCGCCGCCTCCCCGGCCGGCATGCTCGAGGTGGCGCGCGGTACCGATGCCGCCGCGCTCGTCGCCCGGCTGCTCCTCCGGCTGCCCGATGCCGCGGTCGTCGACGACGAGCCGGCCCACGGCGGGTGGCTGGTTGGCTGGGTGGCCGGCCGCGAGCGCGGGCTGGCCCCGGTCGACCTCCGCGGCCTGCCGGCCTTCGACGCGGATGTCTACCGCGCCGTGCGGGACATCGGCTGGGGCGAGCGGGCGACCTACGGCGACGTGGCGGTGGCCATCGGGCGCCCCGGCGCCGCCCGGGCCGTGGGCGGCGCCATGGGCCGATGTCCCCTCTTTCCCGCCGTGCCCTGCCACCGCGTGGTGCGCGCCGCGGACGGCTGGAGCGGGTGGGGATCCGGCGGCGACGAGGTGAAGCGCCGGCTGCTCCTCCGGGAGCGTCCGCGGTAGCTGACCGAGAGCGACGCGCCGGGCGGGCGCCGGGTGGCTACTTCTTCTTCGGCTCCGGGGCCGCGTCCGCCTCGGCTGCCTGCTTGGCGCTCGGCACCTTGCCCCCCGACTCCTGGGCCATGCTGATCAGCGACTCGGTGGTGCCGGCGAAGACCTCGTCCACCAGCCCGTAGGCCTTGGCCTCCTCGGCGCCCATGAAGAAGTCGCGCGAGGAGTCGTTCTTGACCTTCTCGACCGGCTGGCCGGTGTGCTGGGCCAGGATGGACATGAGCCGGTCGGTAAGGTGCATGACCTCCTTGACCTGGATCTCCACGTCCGGCGTGTTGCCGCGGAATCCGGCCGAGCCCTGGTGGATCATGATCCGGCTGTTCGGCAGCGCGAAGCGCTTGCCCTTGGCGCCGGCCGCCAGCAGGACGGAGGCCATCGAAGCCGCCTGGCCGATGCAGATGGTGCTGACCGGGGCCTTGAGGTACTGCATCGTGTCGTAGATGGCCATCCCGCTGGTGACCACCCCGCCCGGCGAGTTGATGTAGAGGCTGATGTCCTTGTCCGGGTCCTCGCTCTCCAGGAACAGCAGCTGGGCGATGACCAGGTTGGCGATGTGATCCTCGATCGCGTCGCCCAGGAAGATGATGCGCTCCTTGAGGAGGCGCGAGTAGATGTCGAAGGCCCGCTCGCCGCGTGCGCTCGACTCGATGACCATGGGGACCAGCATTCGGCTTACTCCTGGGGTGGCTCGGGGGCGACCGCCTCGGAGGCCGATGGCGCCGCCTCGCCGGCGGCTGCATCGGTCCCGAGCGCGCGATTCATCAGCGTGTCCACCAGTTTACGGTTGCGCAGCGTCATGCGCAGGTAGGAGCGACCGCGCCGAGAGGTCAGGTACTCGGCCAGCCGCGGATCGTTGCCGTAGCGGGCCAGCTGGTCGTCGATCTCGGCCTGGACCTCCTGGGGCGTGGCGTCGATGCCCTCCTGCTCGGCGATGGCCGAGAGGACCAGCAGGACCTTCACCCGACGCGAGGCGGGCTCGCGCAGCTCGGTGCTGAGCTCCTCCGGCGTCTGCTTGGCCAGCTGGAGGTACTGCTCCATCCCGATCCGCTGCTGGGCCAGCCGGTTGCGCAGCTCGTCGCGCATGATCTCGATCTCGTTGGCGATCATCACCTCGGGCAGCTCCACCGACGCGTTGGACGCCGCGAAGTCGATGATCCGGTCCGCGTAGGCGTGGCGCGCCTCGTCCTCCGCCCGCTTCTGGAGGGCGTCGCGGATCTCCGCCCGCAGCTCGTCGACGCCGGCCACGTCGCCGGTCGACCTGGCGAACTCGTCGTCGAGCTCGGGCAACA
>JBOGSY010000198.1:0-4198 GCA_050691915.1 Candidatus Limnocylindria bacterium
CGCCTGCGCCGTGCTGGAGCGGTACGGCTTCCAGGTCGCCTACCTGCCGGTGGACCGATACGGCCGGGTGGACCCGGCCGAGGTCGCGGCGGCGATCACCGATCACACCACCCTGGTCAGCGTCATGTACGCCAACAACGAGGTCGGGACGGTGCAGCCGGTCGCCGAGATCGGCGCCCTCTGCCGCGAGCGGCGCGTCGTCTTCCACGTGGATGCGGTCCAGGCGGCGGGGTTCCTGCCCCTGGACGTCGACGCGCTCGGGGCCGACCTGGTGAGCCTGGGCGCTCACAAGCTGTACGGACCCAAGGGCGTGGGCGCGCTCTTCGTGCGACAGGGCACCGCGCTGCTGCCGCAGCACTCGGGCGGGGCGCAGGAGCGGCAGCGGCGGGCGGGGACGGAGAACGTGGCCGGCATCGTGGGCTTCGCCCGCGCGCTGGAGCTGGCGCAGACCGACGCCACGGCGCGCGAGGTCGAGAATGCCCGGTTGGTCGGCCTGCGGGATCGGCTGGTCGCCGGGATCGGCGCGCTGCCCGGCGCGCAGCTCACCGGGCATCCGGCTGAGCGCCTGCCGAACAGCGCCAGCTTCGTGTTCCAGGGCGTGGAGGGCGGCGACCTGGTGGCCGCCCTGGACCTGGAGGGGATCGCCGCCTCCACCGGCAGCGCCTGCACCACCGGCTCGGCCGAGCCGAGCCACGTGCTGCTGGCGATGGGCATCCAGCCGGAGCTGGCCCATGGCTCCCTGCGGCTGACCGCCGGGCGCGGGACGACCGCCGACGAGGTGGCGCGGACGGTGGAGGCCACCCGGACCGTGGTCGGGCGGCTGCGGGAGGCGATGGCGCCGCGGCCGGAGGTCGCATCGGTCTGATGGGCAGGACGGTGGCCGCCATGAGCGGCGGGGTGGACTCCAGCGTGGCGGCCGCCCTGCTGGCGCGTGAGGCCCGGGCCGGCGGCGACGAGGTGATCGGGGTCTGGATGCGCCTCCACCCGGATGGCGGCGAGGGCTACGAGCAGAGCCGCAGCTGCTGCTCGCCCGACGCGGCCGACGACGCACGGCGGGTGGCGCAGATCGCCGGGATCCCGTTCTTCGTCCTCAACCTGGAGGCGGAGTTCGGGAAGCGGGTGATGGACGCCTTCGTGGACGGCTACCTGGACGGCGCCACCCCCAACCCGTGCCAGGCCTGCAACCAGTACATCAAGTTCGACGAGCTGCTGCGCCGCGGGCTGGCGGCCTATGGCGCGGAGCGGGTGGCCACCGGCCACTACGCGCGGGTGGAGGAGCGAGACGGGCGCCGGGTCCTGCTGCGCGCCGCGGACGCGGACAAGGACCAGACCTACTTCCTGTGGGTCCTCTCCCAGGAGCAGCTGGCCCGAACCGCCTTCCCGCTGGGCGAGCTGACCAAGCCCGAGGTGCGCCGCATCGCGGCCGAGCTGGGCCTGCCCACCGCCGCCAAGCCGGAGTCGCAGGAGATCTGCTTCGTGCCGGCCGGCGACTACCGCACCCTGCTGGAGGAGCGGCGCGGCTACGCCGGCGACCCCGGCCCCATCCTGGATGGCGCCGGGCGGCGGGTCGGCACCCACTCCGGCTACGCCCACTACACGGTGGGGCAGCGGCACGGGCTGGGGGTGGCGATGGGCGAGGCGGTCTACGTCCGCGAGGTGCGCCCCGCCAGCAACACGGTGGTGATCGGCCGCCGCGACGAGATCGCGGCGCGGAGGTTCGCGGTCGAGGGGCGCCGGTTCGTGGCGGGCCAGGCGCCGGCCGAGCGCTTCCGGGCTTCGGTCCGGATCCGGCATCGCGGCGGCGACGTGCCCTGCGAGGTGACGCTGGTCGGCGACGACCGGCTGGTGGTGGAGGCCGATGAGCCGGTGTGGGCCCCGGCGCCGGGCCAGGCGGCGGTGCTGTACGACGGCGAGGTGTGCCTGGGCGGCGGGCGCATCGCCCGGGTGCAATGAGCCCGTGGTTCCTGCTCACCGCCCTGGTGGCGGCCATCAACCTGGCGGCGTTCCTGGCGGTCCGCGGCCGCTGGGGCCGGATCGTGGCGCTGCTGGGCGTCGCCTCGCTGCTCGGGACGGCCGCCGGGGACGCGGTCGGCGGCGCCACCGGCCTGGAGCCACTGCCGCTGGGCGACTTCCATCCGGTGGCCGCCTCGATCGGCGCCCAGCTGGCCATGCTGGCCGCGTTGCTGCTGGTGACGCTGCTGCCCACCGGTCGCGAGCCGTCGTGACCCGCCCGGCAGCCCGGCGAGGCGACCGGTGGACGTAGCGCTGACCATCTTTCGGATCGGCGTCGGGGTCGGGGTGCTGCTGGTCGGGATCGGCGTGGTCCTGGCCGTCCTGGCCCTGCGCCCGGTGGCCCGCGACCTGCGCTCGCTGGCCGGCGACGTGCGCCGGCTGAGCCGCCTCACCGAGCAGGAGCTGCCGGCCCTGCTGGCCCGCGAGCCGGCGACGCCGGCGGCCCTGGCGGGTGGCGAACCGGCCGAGTCCGGCGCGCAACGGGTGGCGGTGGGCCCGGTACAATCTGCGGACGAACGGGAGGACGAGCGAATCGCATGAAGAACTCCGGAATCGGCAGCTTCCTAGCCGGCGTCGCGATCGGCGGGCTGATCGGCGCCGCCATCGGGCTGCTGCTGGCGCCGGCCAGTGGCGAGCAGCTGCGCGGGCAGGTCAACGGCTTCGTGGACGAGCGGAAGGCCGCCTTCGACGAGGCGGTCAACGAGGGCCGGGCCGCCGCCGAGCAGGCGCGAGCCGAGATGTTGGGCGCGTACGATGCCGGGGCCGGCGAGGGCGGGGCCGCCCCGGAGGGCGCCGCCTGATTCCACGATCCACCACCGCGACGCGCGAGGTTCGAGAGCCGGTGGTAGCCGGCTCTCTTCGTGAGCGGGGACCAGCCGTGACAGGGACGGACGCATGCAGCCGATGACCGCGGCCGAGATCCGAGAGCGATTCCAGCGCTTTTTCGAGCAGCGCGGGCACACCCGCGTGCCGCCGGCCCCGCTGCTCGCCCGCGACGATCCGACCCTGCTCTTCACCAACTCGGGGATGGTCCAGTTCAAGCGGGTGCTGACCGGGGAGGAGAAGCGCGACTACTCCCGGGCGGTGGATGCCCAGCCGTGCCTGCGGGTGGCGGGTAAGCACAACGACTTCGAGGAGGTCGGCCGCACGCCGCGCCACCAGACCCTGTTCGAGATGCTGGGCAACTGGAGCTTCGGCGACTACTTCAAGCGCGAGGCGATCGGCTGGGCGTGGGAGCTGCTGACCGAGGAGCTCGGGATCCCGCCGGAGCGGATCGGCGTCACGACCTACACCGACGACGACGAGGCGCACCGGATCTGGACCGATGAGATCGGCATCCCGCCGGAGCGGATGGCGCGCTGGGGCAACGTCGCCGCGGGCGACTTTCACAATTTCTGGCAGATGGCCGACACCGGCCCCTGCGGCCCGTGCAGCGAGCTGCACTACGACCGCGGCGCGGAGTTCAGCGAGGGCGAGCACTGCATCCCGGACCACTCGGAGACCTGCCCGCGCTGGCTCGAGGTCTGGAACCTGGTCTTCATGGAGTTCGACCGATCCGCTGACGGGACCCTCACCCCGCTGCCGTTCAAGAGCGTGGACACCGGGATGGGCCTGGAGCGGATGGCCAGCGCCCTCCAGGACGTCGACTCCAACTACCGGACCGACCTGTTCGTGCCGGTCATCGAGCGGCTGGCCGGGTTCATCGGTCATGACCCCGACACCGTCGAGAGCGAGCGCTTCAGCTACCAGGTGGTGGCCGATCACTCGCGGGCCATGACCTTCCTGATCGGCGAGGGCGTGGCGCCCTCGAACGAGGGGCCGGGCTACGTCCTGCGTCGCATCATGCGGCGCGCCGTGCGCCACGGCCGGCTGATGGGCATCGACCGGCCGTTCCTGCGCGAGACGTGCGCGGTGGTGATCGAGCTGATGGGCGACGCCTATCCCGGGCTCCGCACCCACGCCCAGCGGATCCTGGCCGAGGTGGAGGCCGAGGAGACGAAGTTCGCGCGCACCCTGGAGGCCGGCAGCCAGCGGCTGGCGGCGCTGGTCGATGCCGCCGGCCGGGAGGGGACCATTGCCGGTGACGAGGCGTTTCGCCTGCACGACACCTTCGGCTTTCCGATCGACCTGACGGTCGAGATCGCGGCGGAGGGCGGCGTGGGCGTCGACCGCGCCGGCTTCGAGG
>JBOGSY010000199.1:0-4163 GCA_050691915.1 Candidatus Limnocylindria bacterium
GACCCCGGCTGTGGAGCACGGCCGCACGACCGCACGGCCGCACGACAAGCCACGAAAGCCGCGCACCGGCGGGTGAGGCTCGGGCGCCCAACAGCGGGAGCCGCTGACAGCACGAAGGCGGCGCCCCCGCGAACGGGGTGCGCCGCCTCAACAGCGGTCGCTGAACGGCGCGGGCTCAGCCGCGCATCAGCCGGAAGCAGTCGCTGCAGTAGACCGGCCGCGCGCCGGTCGGTCGGAACGGCACCTGCGTGTCCTTGCCGCAGCGCGCGCAGACGGCGTCGAACATCTCGCGCGGCCCGCGGCTGTAGCCGCCGCCGGAGCTGTAGCCGCCGCCATTGCCGTAGCTGCTGCCCCCGCCGCCACCGGTGGCGCGGCGCTGGGCGCGGCACGAAGAGCAGCGCTTGGGCGCAGAGGTGAATCCCTTCTGCGCGAAGAATTCCTGCTCCGACGCGGAGAAGACGAAGTCGATCCCGCAGTCTGCACAGGTGAGCACCTGATCGGTGTAGGCCACGAAGGGACCCTCCCTGAGATGGTTACCACGCCGGGCGGCTACGCCTCGGTTGGGCGCCGGCCACGGGTCTTGCCGCTACCCCGTGAGCCGACGATTGGAACGTGGTGGGAGGGGAGTGGAAGGCTGCTGGCGCCGCTCTTTGGCGGCCCGACGGGCGGGAGTATAGCGTGCCCGCCGACGCGCGAAAAGTGGTACTGCCGGGACAGCTAGGATGCCCCGATGATGCGAACGATGGTGGGAGTCCTGGTGGCGCTGGCCGGCGGGGTGTGGCTGGCCCAGGGCCTCAACCTCCCGTTCGCCCCCGGCAGCTTCATGACCTCCAGCCCGGCCTGGGTCGTGATCGGCGCCGTCACCATGGCGATCGGCGCCACGATCGCGGCTCGGGGCCTGCGACGCTGACCGGCTGAGGCGGCCCCCGGCTGGACGCGGCCGTCAGCCCGCCTCGATCTCCGCCCCCGCCGCGGCCAGCTCGGCGAGCGCCCGTTCGCCGTCATCCGGCTGAAGGTCCACCGCGGCGATGGCACTCCCGAGCACCCGCACCGGGTAGCCGAGGCGTCGGGCATCGAGCACGGTGGACCGGACGCAGTAATCGGTGGCCAGGCCCCCAACCACCACCGAGACGATGCCCCGCTGCCGCAGCATCGCCTCGAGCTCGGTCGGGACCTCCCGGCCGCTCAGCGGGTCGCGCATGGTGAACGCCGAGTAGCCGTCCTCCCCATTGCTCCCCTTCCGGATCCGCTCGCCCGCCACCACCAGCCCGGGATGCAGCTCCGCACCCCACGTGCCGGCCACGCAGTGGACCGGCCAGATGCCGCCGTCCTTTGCGAAATGCGGCGTCGAGGCGGGGTGCCAGTCCTGGGTGTAGACGACCAGCGCACCGGCGCTCACGGCGCGCTGCACCTCCTGGTTGAGGCGCGGCACGATCTCCTCCCCGCCACGCACCGCCAGGCTGCCGCCCGGGTCGGCGAAGTCGTTCTGCACGTCCACGACCAGCAGCGCGGTGTCCGGGCCGAACGCGGTCATCACGCCGATGATACCCGGGCCTGGGCTGGCCGCCCGGGGCCACCCGGGGTAGCATGCCGGCGGATGGATCGCACCGAGGTCTCCTCGCGCCGCGCCATCGCCCTCGCGGCCCTGTGCGTGGTCCTTGCCGGGTGCGCGCCCGAACCGGTCACCAGCCAGGGGGCGCGGGTCAAGATGCTCTACGACCTGTTCCTGGTCGTGGCCGCGGTGGTCTTCGTGGTGGTGGCCGGGCTCATCGGCTGGAGCATCGTCCGCTATCGGGACCGCGACGATGGTCGCCGGGCATCGGTCACCCATGAGAACCCGCGGCTGGAGCTGCTCTGGTGGGCGCTGCCTACGCTGCTGGTGCTGGGCCTCTTCGGCGTCACCGCGGGCGTGCTGTCGGACGTGGACCGGCGGACGTCGGATCCGGCGGTGACGGTGGAGGTCACCGGCTTCCAGTGGCAGTGGCGGTTCGCGTACGCCGGGACGGAAAGGGTGGTCACCGGCCTGCCCGACGCACCGGCCGAGATCGTGCTGCCGATCGGCCAGCGCATCGCCTTCGACCTGGCCTCGCCGGACGTGATCCACAGCTTCTGGGTGCCCCGCTTCCTGATCAAGCGGGACGTCGTGCCCGGACGCACCAACCGGATCGAGCTGACGATCGAGGCCGAGGGCACCTACCGCGGCCTATGCGGCGAGTTCTGCGGGCTGCTGCACGATCGCATGCTCTTCTCCATCCGGGCGGTCCCGGCCGAGGAGTTCGCGGACTGGCTGGCGGCACCGCCGGAGGAGGGGCCATGACCATCGCCACGCCGGCGCGGCCGGTGCCCGGCCTGGTGGCATCGCTGACCACCACCGACCACAAGCAGATCGGGATGCTCTACCTGGGGGCCGGGCTCCTCTTCTTCCTGCTCTCCGGCCTGATGGCGCTGGTGATGCGGGCCGAGCTGTCGGCACCGGGCCTCCAGTTCCTGGACGAGGCGGCCTACAACCAGCTCTTCACCATGCACGGCACGGGGATGATCTTCTTCTTCGCCTCGCCGGTGGCGCTGGGGTTCGCCAACTACCTGATCCCGCTTCAGATCGGCGCGGCGGAGGTGGCCTTCCCGCGCCTCAACGCGCTGACCTTCTGGCTCTTCCTGTTCGGCGGGCTGATCGCGTTCTCCGGGTTCCTGACCGTCGGCGGCGCGGCGGCCTTCGGCTGGACCGGGTATGCGCCGCTCTCCAACGCCACCTTCTCTCCGGGGGCGGGGCCGAACCTGTGGATCGTGGGGCTGGTCCTGGCCGGCACCTCCGGGATTCTGGGCGCGGTCAACTTCCTGGCCACCGTCTTCACCCTGCGCGCCCCGGGCATGACGATGTTCCGCCTGCCGATCTTCACCTGGAACATGCTGGTGGTCTCGCTGCTGATCGTGCTCACCTTCCCGGTGCTCACCGCGGCGCTGATCATGCTCTTCCTGGACCGGACGCTGGGCGCCGGCTTCTTCGACCCGGCCCAGGGCGGAAGCCCGATCCTGTGGCAGCACCTGTTCTGGTTCTTCGGCCATCCCGAGGTCTACATCCTGGCGCTCCCCTTCTTCGGGATCGTGACCGAGATCATCCCGGTCTTCAGCGGCAAGCGCCTGTTCGGGTACCGGGCGCTGGTCTTCGCCACGCTGCTCATCGGTGCCCTCAGCTTCAGCGTCTGGGCGCACCACATGTTCACCACCGGCGCGGTCAGCACCCTCTTCTTCGCCATCACCTCCATGGCCATCGCGGTTCCCACCGGAGTCAAGTTCTTCACCTGGATCGCCACCATGTGGCGCGGGCGGCTCCGGTTCCCGACGCCGATGCTCTTCACCATCGGGTTCCTGCTGATGTTCCTGGTCGGAGGGATCACCGGGCCGTTCCTTGCCTCTCCGCCGATCGACTACCACGTGCAGGACAGCTACTACGTGGTGGCCCACATGCACTACGTCCTATTCGGTGGCAGCGTCTTCGCCGCCTTCGCCGGGTTCTACTTCTGGATCCCCAAGATGACCGGGCGCCTGCTGGACGAGCGGCTGGGCAGAATCCACTTCTGGGCGCTGCTGGCCGGCATGAACCTGACCTTCTTCCCGATGCACTTCCTGGGCCTGGACGGCATGGCGCGCCGCATCGCCGACTACCCGGCCGACGCCGGCTGGGGCGTCACCAACCTGGTCATCAGCGGAGGCTCCCTGCTGGTGGCGGTGGGGGTCCTGGCCTTCGTGGCCAACGTCGCGCGGTCGGTGGTCATGGGCCGTGGCGCCGTGGCCGGCGACGACCCGTGGGGCGGTAACTCGCTGGAGTGGGCGACCGGCTCTCCCCCACCCCACCACAACTTCCGCGCGCTGCCCGCCATCCGCTCGGAGCGGCCGGTCTGGGACGCCCGCCACCGGCCGGAGGCGCCGCGTGGCTGAGGAGCTGCGCTTCTTCCTGCGCACCGCCGTGTACGCCGCCGTCATTGCCGGCGTGTACTGGTTCGCGAGCCACGACCCGCTGACCGGCGCCTACGACTGGGCCGGCACGGCGCTGCTGGTCGCGACCGGGATCGCCGCCGCTCTCGTCGTCGCGGTTATGGCCGCCCACGTCCGCCGCGCGGTCGGTGACGGCGGCCGCTCGCCGCTCCGCCGGCTGGGCGGCTGGC
>JBOGSY010000200.1:0-4152 GCA_050691915.1 Candidatus Limnocylindria bacterium
CCTCCCCAGCTGGTCACGGTGTTGGCCTTAGACACCGTCATCGTCCCAGCTACGGGAGGCTCTTTCGCGGATACGCGCCCCGCCCAGCACCACCTCATCGGTGGATCGAGGCTTAGGGGGCGACAACCGATGAGCAGGCCATGGTCGGTACCCGCGATCTTCAGCGCTGCACGAGACGGCGATGTCGGAACAGTCATACGGCTCGCCCGCAAGGCCACCGGATTGACCCAGGCCGAGCTCGGGGCGGCCTGCGGCTACAGCCAACCGGTCGTGTCCCGCATCGAGAGAGGACGGCGCCACGCCTACGACATCCGGGTCCGCCATCAGATGGCTCAGGCCCTCGACCTGCCACCCCATCTGCTCGGCTTGGCCGCAGCCGACACGACGGAGCTGGAAGTGAACCGGCGTGACTTCCTCGCCACCGCGGGGGTCCTGGCCGCGACCGCGTTCCTGCCGGTGGGCTCGCCCAGCGCCGAGAGCCCGGCCGCGGCGCTGCGAGCGATAACCACCGCGCAACGCCGCCTCGATGGCACCATCCCCTCTACTGAGCTGGCCCCGTCCGTGCTGGCGCATCTGCGGCTCACCCAGCGAGCCGCCGGCGAAGCCGCCCGCACCGGCCGTGATGGCGGTGACCTCGCCGAGGCGGCCAGCGAAGTCGCCGGCTACGCCGGCTGGTTGCACTGGGACATGCACGACCTCGGCTCGGCCCACCGCTACTACGACCAGGCCATCCGGGCCTCTGTCGCCAGCGGCAACCGGGTCCTGACCGCCTACATGGTCGGCAGCCAGGCCTCGTTCGCCGCCGAACACGGCGAGACCATCGGCAGCCTGACAATGGTCGCCAAGGCCCACGCCGCGCTCGGCCCCGAACCACCCGCCGTCGCCGAGGCCTGGCTGTGCGCAGTTTCCGCCGTAGCTCGCGCCAGCGCCAACGACGAGCGAGCCTCCCTCACACTCCTCGACCGCGCTGAGGCCGCCGCAGCCCGCATCCCCGCCGAGGATCCTCCGCCATGGCCGTGGGTATTCGCATTCACGCCGGAGAAGGTCGCGGCCCACCGCCTCGCCTGCACCATCCGGCTCGGCAGGACCGACGATGCCCTGCAGGCCGCACGCGACACCGGCAATGTTCTCGACAGCCCGACCCGGCAGGCCTTGGTCTGGCGGCTGGACCACGCCCACGCCTACCTCCAGGCCGGCCACGTCGACCGGGCCTTCGAGACCGCCGCGGCCGTGATCGAGGCCGACGCCGGCAGCCAGAGTGCCCGGATCCTCGACAAGGCCCGGACCCTGCGGCGCCAGTACAACGGGCTGCGGCCACCCGGCCAGGTCCGCGAGTTCGACGAGCGCCTCCGTGCCGTCCGGGGCTAGACAACCAGACCCATGGCACGCATCGCGATCAGCGGCCACCGCGGTCTCTCACACGACACCGAAGCCCTCGTCGACGCAGCTCTGCGCGACGCCCTGGACGGCTACGCGGCTGGTGAGCTGACCGGGATCTCCTGCCTGGCCGACGGCGCCGACACCCTCTTCGCTGTTGCGGTCCTCGACCTCGGTGGTCGGCTCGAAGCCGTCATACCTGCCGACGAGTACCGCGACGGCCTCCCCGCCGAGCACTACGCCACCTACGACCGCCTGCTCGCCACCGCCTCCACGGTGCATCGGTTGCCGTTCAAAGAGTCCACCTCCGAATCGCACATGGCCGCGTCCGAGCGCATGCTGGACCTCGCCGACGAGCTGCTCGCCGTCTGGGACGGCCAAGCAGCCCGCGGCTACGGAGGCACCGCTGATGTTGTCGCCGCCGCCCGCGAAGCGGGCAAGCCCGTGATCGTCGTCTGGCCCGACGGCGCCCGCCGCGACTGACACGCCTCGACGATCTGAGCGGCGCGATGCACACTCCGGGTCAGGCTGCCGGTCGCTGGCTGGTGACGACGACAGTGGCCTCGGCGAAGAAGAACTCACCGGAGGCGTCGGTGGCGCTGAGATCGTCGACCCAGCGGTCAAGGTCGTCCGGTGCCAGGCCGATCTCCTGTCGCCGTGCGGGCGGTCGCAACGTGTCGAGAATCTGGTTGACACGCCAATGGGCATCCCTGATGAGGCGGGTCTCGCTGACCAACAGAACGTCGACGTCCAGCACGTCCAGCTGGCTGGCCCGAATGAGTCCGGGCAGCTTGCGGCCGACGTAGCCGTCGGCGTGTCGCATCCACCGCGGGTTGTACGTCGCATGGGTCTCGATCCGCCCAGCCCTCGAAGACTGCGGATGAGTTCGTAGATCGTCGCCCGACCGATGCCGAGAGCCTTCGCCGCCTCCGCGGTGCTGAACGCGAGTCGATCCGGGTCGATGTCCTTTCCCTGCGGCTTCGCCGGCTCTTCGGTATCGGACCTGGTCGCCGGAGGCGTCGAGGCCTGCGGCTGTTGGGCTGCCAAGCGGTACTGATCCAGGAGCCAGGAGAGGGGACATCCGGTTGGTGGGTCGGGAGCACGCACCACGGGTGACGGTAGTGGTGCGCGCCTGTCACGTCGGGCGAGAAGTTGCCTTGATCGCCCGCTCGATCAGCTTGTTGGAGCGGAGGCGTTCGTCATCGAAGACGCCGGCGTAGACCCGCATCAGGATGTCTACCGAGTGGCCGAGCCGTCGGGCGACCTCGGCCGGAGGCACGTTGGCGCGCAGCATCATCGTGGCCGCACTGTGTCGAAGGTCGTAGACCGTCGTCTTGGCGAGGCGATGACGCTCAGGCCACAGCTTGTGTCGAGCCCGTGTCCAGACCGGGCCGTAGTTTGTGGTCGTCGGTGCTCGGCCTGCGCCGTTGCTGAACACCCTGCCGTCGACGGCTGGCCATCGCTCCAGGTGCCAGCGCAGCCAGTCGACGAGCTCGGTGCCAGTGGGACCTCGCGCACCGCGTCCCTCGGGCGTTGCTTGAGCTCCTTGTTCTCGACGACCTCACCGGTCGAGGTGTAGCGCGTGCCAGGAGAGGTGGTCGCGCCTCGAAGGACGGCCATGCCCCAACCTCGCTTCGGCAAGTGGAGGTCCGCGGTCTTCATGGAGATCGCCTCCGACGGCCGCATTCCGGCCACGCCCACGGTGGCGTACAGGGCGGCGTATCGAGCACCCTCAGTCTTGAGGCCGGCCACATGCTCCACCGCGGCCAGGACGTCCGAGAAGGACGGCACGATGGAGATATCGACAGCGATGTTGCGGGAGGGCAGCGCCCACCCGGCGTCATCGAGCGGGTTGGCGTCGATGTGCTGCCGACGAACCGCGGCGCGGAGGACAGCGTTGAGCGTCGTTCGTCGGCGCCGGGCACCTCGCGGGACATCGGCGACCCGTCGGCCTTGGTACACACCGTGGTGAGGACCGTCTCCAAGAGTGGAGCGTCGATTGCGGTCAGCGGGATCGACCAGCGTGACAGCCACTCGGGCGGTGCATCCCATTCGGTGGACCCAGGTCGGTACCCGTGCTCGCGCAGCCATATGAGCAGGTCGTTCGGCGGTGGGGGAGCGCCGGCTCGCACCATGAGGGGAGCCATGGCCAGCAGCGACTCGACGGCGCTCCGTCGGGTGTGCCCGGCCCACCGGGCCCACTTCAGCGCCAGCCACTCTTGGGACCACTGCCACCAGGTGATTTCGCTCTTGATCCACGACCAAGGGAAGCCGGTCGCGTAGTCGAAGGCCTCCCCGTCGAGGACCGCCATCTGCAACCGGGCCCTGAGCCGTTCAGCCTCGGGCTTGGTCTTGAACGATCGCGTCTTGTCCTGGCCGTCGATTCGCCACTTGGCCCGGTAGCGCCGCTGATCTCGCGGTGTGCCTTCCTTGGGCAACCCCAGGCTGAAGACCTGCACCCGCTGGCCTGCCCGGTTCACCTCGCCCTCCAGTCCTGAGGACCGATGGCTCGGGCTTGACCGCGACTGACCGCTGTTGTCCGCTGCCAGTGGTACCGGTGTGGTATGGCGTTGATCCGGGGCTGATCGGCCACCGGGATCCGGAGGCGGCCAGGCTATGCGAACATGGTACCTGGCCTGGCCCTTTCCGGCGGAAGGTGTGGGATTCGAACCCACGGTGACCCGGAGGCCACAACGGCTTTCGAGGCCGCCCCATTCGTCCGCTCTGGCAACCTTCCGGGGGGTGAGGCTAGCAGCGCGTCAAACCACCACCGTG
>JBOGSY010000201.1:0-4144 GCA_050691915.1 Candidatus Limnocylindria bacterium
CCAACCGGAGCGGAGTCGCATTCCGGGCATTGGCGGCGATGAAGCCCACGGCCACGACGGCGACGATGCGTGTCGCCTCGCGCACGATGCTCGCCTGGTAGCCGTGCACGGCGAAGCCGACCAGCACCCAGACGCCGATGGCGGCGATGACCGCGATGGTGACGCCGCGGCCGACGATGCGCGGCGTGGCGCTTGCCAGCAGGGCCGCGTAGGCGATGGCGGCAAGGCCCAGCAGGGAGGCGAGGTTCAGCCGGATCGTCTCGCCGAGCGCGACGTCGGTCACGGCGTCCGCGACGCCACGCACCACCAGCAGGACTGCCAGGAACGTCAGTGGCGGGACCAGGCGCAGGACGGGTGCCGCGAAGGCTCCGGCGCGCATCGGCTCTGGGCCACCGGCGCCCGCCCAGGCCCGGATCACGCCGGGGACGCCGTCCACCGGTTGAGATCGCGATCGATGAGCCGCTCGAGGCGCTCGACCTGCGGCGCCAGCTCCGCGGTGAGCTTCGCTCGGAGGGCGGGATCGAGCGCCGCCCGCGGCCCCTTGCGGCTGTTCAGCTCCAGGACGCGGGCCCGAAGCGCGTGCGACCACGGATGCCGGCGCACGAGGGGAATGGCGCGCCGCAGCAGGGGCGGATCCCAGATCAGGCGCTGCAGCAGCCGGCTGCGAACGCGCTTGTTCTCGTTCGCGCGCGTGAAGTCCGTCCTGAAGGACGGGTCCACGCCGAGGAACTGGAGCAGGCGGCGGTACTCGCCGGGTGTATCGGCCGCCAGGTCCTCGTGGATGATCACGTGGACCCGGTCGCGCCCGAAGATGTTCAGGTAGCGCTGCAGCTGGTCGGCGAAGGCCACCATGCGGCGGTAGTAGAGGT
This sequence comes from Candidatus Limnocylindria bacterium, assembly GCA_050691915.1. Taxonomy (GTDB): domain Bacteria; phylum Chloroflexota; class Limnocylindria; order QHBO01; family QHBO01; genus JBOGSY01. The sequence goes on from JBOGSY010000201.1 coordinate 870, forward strand.
TCTCCCGGCGCAGCGGCCCGGCCGGGATCCGTCGCCCGGCGAGCCGGTCATCCTCCGCGGCCAGCGCCGCGCCGAAGTCGTCGATCTCCTCCTGCCGGGTGAAGAGCAGTTGGCTGTGCTGGGCGTACATCACGTCCACCGGGTTGCGGAGCATGACCACGATCGCGGCCTCAGGCGCGGCGTCGTGGATCTCGCGGGCGGCGCACTCGGAATAGAGATACCAGGCGGAGGCCTCTCCCACCCGCTGGCCGGGACGCGCCTCGGCGAACAGGGCCACGTAGTCATCCGGCGTCAGGCGACCATAGCGGTGGGTCAGGTCCGACCCGAAGAAGAGGGGCTCCTTGTGGAACGGCATGAAGACCTGCGGGTGCTGGCGCAGGTAGGCGTACATCGCCGTCGTGCCGCACTTCGGCGCCCCCACGATGAAGAAGTCGGGCAGACGACCGGTCGGCATCGACCCGTTCGAGGTCATGGGGAGCAAGTATGCCACCCGCCACGGCAGCCGGGACCGGTGGGTGGCAGACTACGGCCATCCCTCAGGAGCAAACGATGCGAGTCGCAATCGTCGGCCTCGGCTACGTGGGCGCCGTCACGGCCGGCTGCCTGGCACGCTTGGGCCACTCGGTCGTCGGCGTCGACCTGGACTCCGACAAGGCCGATGCGGTCGCCTCCGGCCGCTCCCCGGTCGCCGAGCCCGGCCTCGACGAGCTGCTGGCGGAGGGGGCCGCGGCCGGGCGGCTCCGGGTGGCGGGCGTGGGCGAGGCGGTGCAGGCCTCGGACGTGATCATGGTCGCGGTCGGCACGCCGTCGGCCAGGTCGGGAGCGCTGGACCTCACCGCCGTGCTGCGGGTGGCGGGGGAGATCGGCGCCGCCATCCCGCGCGACGGGCGGTTCAGGACCGTGGTGGTGCGCAGCACGGTGCTGCCCGGCACGACCGAGGGGCAGGTGCTGCCCTGCCTGGAGGAGCAGTCCGGCCTGCAGGCCGGCGTCGACTTCGGCCTGGCCATGAACCCCGAATTCCTGCGCGAAGGATCCAGCATCGGCGACTTCAACCAGCCGGCGCGGACCGTGATCGGCGCGCTGGACGAGCGCTCGGCGGCCCAGGTGCGGGCGGTCTACGAGGGAGTCCCCGCTCCGGTCGAGATCGTGGCCATCCGGACCGCGGAGATGGCCAAGTACACCGACAACGCCTTCCACGCGACCAAGATCGCATTTGCCAACGAAATCGCCGCCTTCGCGCGTGCCTCCGGCGTCGACGGGCGCGAGGTCATGCGCCTGATGGTGGCCGACGACAAGCTCAACATCTCGCCCGCCTACCTGCGCCCAGGCTACGCCTTCGGCGGGTCGTGTCTTCCCAAGGACCTGCGTGCGATCACCGACCGCGCACGCAAGACCGATCTGGACCTGCCGCTGCTCAACGCCGCGCTGGCCAGCAACGCCGCCCACTTCGAGCGCGGCGTGCAGCTGGTGGAGGCTGCGGGCGGCCGCAACGTCGCGCTGCTGGGGCTCTCCTTCAAGCCCGCGACCGACGACCTGCGCGAGTCACCGGCGGTTGCGCTGGCCGAGCGCCTGATCGGCCGCGGCCATCGGCTGGCGATCTACGACCCGGACGTCGAGCCGCGGCTGCTGCGCGGTGCCAATCGGGCATTCATCGAGCACCACCTGCCGCACCTGGTCGAGCTGCTGCGCGAGTCGCTGGCGGACGTCCTGGCCGGGGCCGAGACGATCGTGGTCGCCAAGCGCTGGCCGGCGCTGGATCGGCTCTCCGCCGAGCTGCCGGATGACCAGCGGGTGGTCGACCTGGTGGGCGTCCCGGGCCTCGAGGCGCTGGGGCCGGAGCGGTATGCCGGCATCGGCTGGTAATCCGCCGCCAGGCGGCCACCGGCCCGGGCGGCGCGCGCTGATCCTGGTGGAGGACCTGCCGGTCCCCTTCGACCGGCGGGTCTGGAGCGAGGCCCGTACCCTCCGCGACCAGGGCTGGCGCGTGACCGTGGTCTCCCCTCGCGGCGAGGGGGCGCGGCGATGGCACGAGCGCATCGACGGGATCCGAGTGTTCCGCTACCCGCTGCCAACCACCGCGGCCGGGCTGCTGAACCACGCGGTGGAGTACGCGGTGGCCATCCCGGCGACCCTGGTCCTGGCCCTGCTGGCCTGGCGCGGCCGCCGCTTCGACGTGGTGCACGCCTGCAACCCGCCGGACTTCCTGTTCCCGATCGGCTGGCTGTTCAGGCGAATGGGCTCCGCTTTCGTCTACGACCAGCACGACCTGGCCCCCGAGGTCTACCTGGCGCAGGGGGGCCGCAGCGGTGGGCGGGTGCATCGCTTCCTGCTCTGGTGCGAGCGCCAGACGTACCGGGCCGCGGACGCCGTGATCGCCACCAACGAGACGTATCGACGCTTCGCGATCGAGCGCGGGCGAGTCGACCTGGAACGCGTCTTCGTGGTCCGCTCGTCCCCCGATCCGGCCCGCATCCATCGGGTCGATCCCGACCCCTCCCTCCGCGGCGGCCGCCCCTTCCTGGTGGCCTACCTGGGGACGATGGGGCCCCAGGACGGCGTCGACCTGTTCGTCAGGACGGCGCGTGCCGTGCTGGACCGGCGCCCGGGCGACGTCAGGTTCGTGGCGATGGGTGGCGGCAACCAGCTCGACGCGCTGCGCCGGCTGGCCGGTGACCTGGGCCTGACCGAGGACGACATGTCGTTCACCGGGCGCGTCCCGGACGAGGTGGTTCGTCGCACCCTCTCCACCGCCGATGCGGCCGTCAGCCCCGACCCGGCAAACGGGTTCAATGAGTACTGCACCATGAACAAGACGCTGGAGTACATGGCGGCCGGCGCACCGGTGGTGGCCTTCGACCTGGAGGAGACGCGGGTCAGCGCCGGCGACGCGGCCGTGTATGCCGCGCCGAACGACCCGGGGGAGCTCGCGCGGCTGGTCCTGGAGCTGCTCGACGACCCCGCCCGCAGGGAGGAGATGCGCCGGGCGGGCCTCGAGCGCATGGCGGGACCGTTGTCGTGGTCGACCAGCGCCGCCCGGCTGGTCCGGGCCTACGAGGCCGCGCGGGACGCTCGCGACACCTGAACGGAGGGCCCCGCTCGGCCCCTGGGCCGCCACCGATGGGCGCAGTGCATACTCTCCGACCAATGCACCCGTCCGGCGACACCTCGCGCGTCTGCGTGCTGGGGCTCGGCTACATCGGCCTTCCGACGGCGGCCATGCTGGCCGCCCGCGGCTGGGAGGTGACCGGCGTGGACGTCAACCCGGCGGTGGTCGC
>JBOGSY010000202.1:0-4132 GCA_050691915.1 Candidatus Limnocylindria bacterium
AAGCCGGCGTGCCCCTTCGTCCAGGTTGGATTCGACCGCCCAGTTGACCTGCGGCGCCCCGAAGCCGCGGAAGGCTGTGGACGGGGGGGTGTGCGACAGGATGGCGCGTGCCACGATTCGCGCCGCCGGGACGCGATACGGGCCGTTGCCGGGATAGGCCCCCTTGCCGACCACCCGATCTGAAATGTCCGCATACGCGCCGAGCAGGTAGTCGGCGTGGATGTCGCGGAAGGTGATGGTGCCGTCGGCCAGAAAGCCGGTGCGGACGCGGACCTCGGCCGAGTTGCGGCGCGCCGCCTGGAAGGTCTCCTCGAGACTGAGGATGAGCCGCACCGGACGCCCGGTGCGGAGGGCCATGAAGGCCACCAGCGGCTCGAACTTGACGTGCTGCTTGCCGCCGAAAGCGCCACCCGGGTCCGGCGCCAGCACGCGCACCTTGGCGAGCGGCAGGCCCAGGATTCCGGCCATCGTTTTCTGCAGCCAGTAGGGATGCTGGATGGAGCTCCAGATTGCGATCCCATCTCCGTCCGGCGCGGCGATGAAGCCGTGCGGCTCGATGGCGAAGTGGGTGACCATCGGGAAGGCGTAGGTGTCCTCGACGACGAGATCGGCGCCCGCCGCGTCCACATCTCCCCATCCATAGCGGTGCTCGCGCAGGATGTTCGTGCCGGCCAGCGGATCCTGCTGCCGAAGGGACGGATCCTGGACCAGCGGCGCCCCCGCATCCAGCGCGGCGGCGACGGTGAAGACCGCGGGCAGCTCCTCGTGCTCCACGCGCACGAGCCGCGCCGCCTCCTCCGCCGCGTCCTTCGTCTCGGCGGCCACGGCCGCCACCGGCTCACCGTGGTACTTCACCTCGTCGACCGCGATGACGGGGCGGTCCTTGAACTGTGGTCCGAAGCGCGGCACCGGCTGCGGCAGGTCGTCGGCGGTCACGACCAGGTGCACCCCGGGGACTTGCCGCGCCGCGGCGGCATCGATCGAGACGATGCGCGCATGAGCGGCGTCGACCGTCACCAGGCGGGCGTGGAGCATGTCGGGCAGCCTGATGTCGGCGACGTACCGCTGCTGGCCGGTCACGCGCCCGTGCCCGCCACCCCGCCGTGGGGACTGCCCGACGCTGGTGGTCACCGGCGTCGGGCCGCGGCGGCGGCCAGGACCGCATCGGTGATCTGCTCGTAGCCGGCACAGCGGCACAGGTTGCCGGCCAGTGCCTCATGGATCTCGGCTACGGTGGGATCCGGGTTGTGTTCAAGGAGCGCCTCGGCGGACATGAGCTGGCCGGGGATGCAGAACCCGCATTGCGTTGCGCCGCGGTCGAGAAACGCCTGCTGGAGCGTGCTCAGCTCCCCGTTCTGCGCCAGGCCCTCAACGGTATGGATGTCGCGCCCGTCCGCCTCCACGGCCAGCACCAGGCACGAGTTCACCGTGCGGCCGTCAAGGATGACCGTGCAGGCACCGCATTCGCCAACCAGGCAGCACTCTTTCGAGCCGGTCAGGCCGACCTCGTCGCGCAGCACGGCCAGCAGGGTGTGATGCACGGCGACCTCCAGGCGACGCCCGCGGCCATTCAGCGTCACGTCCACCCCGATGCGCTGGGTCATCAGGCGGCCCTCGCATCCAACCGGGAAATGGCAGCCCGCAGCGCCCGCATGGCGAGCACGCGCAGCATCGCGAGGCGGTACTCCGGGCTGGCGCGGACCGATCTCGCCGACGGGGTGGCAGCGGCAAGCATCGCCTCCAGGATGGGCGCCTTCGCGCCATCTGGCGCCGACGGGTCCGCCAGCACACCGCTCTCATCGACGAAGGCGAGCGGTCGTGGCCCCACGCTCCCGTAGGCGACCCGGGTGATGCCCGCCCGGTCGACTCCACAGCACAGGGTGATGGACGCCAGGTCCGTCCCGCGACGGCGCGTGAGGCGCATGTAGGCGGCGGCCAGCGGCCGCGCCGGCATCGGCAGCTCCACCGCCGTCACCAGCTCACCGCGCTCCAGGGTCGTCTGGCGTGAGCGCACGAAGAAGTCGCTGATCGGGATCCGGCGTGGTCCTGTTGGACCGAAGGCCAGGACGTCGGCCTGGTACACGAGCAGCGGCGGCGCCGTGTCGGCTGCCGGTGACGCATTGCAGAGGTTGCCGGCCAGGGTGGCCCGGTTCCGGATCTGCACCGATCCGACCACGGCCGCTGCCTCAGCCAGTGCCGGGAAGTGCTCGGCGATGGTGGCATCGGTCTCGATGTCGCTCATCACCGTTCCGGCAGTGATCGACAGGCGGCCATCGATGACGTGGATCCGCGGTTCAAGCTCGGGGAGGCGCTTGAGGTCGAGGACCACCTCCGGCCGGATGGTGCGGTCGCGCAGCCCGATCATGAGGTCGGTCCCACCGGCGATGATCTGCGCCTGGGCACCGTGGCGGAAGAGGAGATCGACCGCCTCCGCCAGGGTGCTTGGGCGTTCGTAGCGGAACGGGTGCATCGCCGGCCGCATGCCTCCTCAGAGGACCCGGTCAACTTCGTCGAGCAGCACCTGCGGGTTTGCGGCGCGGACGAAGTAGTAGGGGCGCTCGGTGAAGCGGGCGACGAAGCCGGCGCGCGCCAGACGCAGCGGCTCGGTGTCGATGATCGGCATCGGCCAGCCGGGGGCCAGCAGCTCGTTGAGCAGGAAGTAGTTCTGCAGCGAGTGCAGGGTCTGGAATTGGCGTTCGAACGGGATCATCTCCACCAGGCTCGGCTCATAGTTGCCGTCGATGGCGGGCACGACCACGATGTCGACGTTTGTCGGCTCCTCGTGCACCTCCCATGACGGCATGGCACCGAAGAAGAGCTCGACGCCGCGGCTCGGCGCGGCCTTGTCCGCCCGCTCCGTCCCCTCCGCCCGCTTCCTGATGAAGACATCCTTGGAGCCCATGACCGCCGTCCCACGTCCGTCCACCACCGTCGTCTCGGTCGAGACCAGCATTCCGCCGCGACGGCACGCCTCGATCTGCCCCATGCTCTTGCCGTGGTTCGACTCGCCGCCCAGGAACATGAGGGTACGGTCGCGGTAGCGAACCGCCGAGGCGTGGAACGGATGGAGCCCGGCCGCCTCCATGCGCAGCGCCAGCATGGCGACCACCGCCTTCTGCAGCGGCCCCGCCGGCCAGCTGCCGGTGAAGGTGATCCGACGGCCGTCGTAGGTGACCGTCTTCTCGCCGCGCATGTCCCACACAATGTCAGCCTCGGGCTGGGTCACCTGCGCCGACAGCCGCACATCGGCCAGGCGGTAGTTGAGGAAGCTCATATCCTCCAGGACGTGATCGCGCGGCTCGTCGCCGTGGACGTCGATGCGGAGGCGTGCGGTCCCAGCCGACAGCTCCTCGGACAGCTGGAGCGAGGCGTTGGTCTGCAGGGCGTTCATACGGTCCTTTCGATCGGAACTGACAAGGCGGCTGGAGCCCAGAGATCCTCCAGCATGGCTCCCGCCAGCTCATAATGACGGTCGAGCGCACGCCCCGTCCGGGCCGCGTCACGGCTGCGCAGCGCGTCGAGCACCGGCTGGTGCAGATCCGCGATCCGGTGCCGATCCGCCCCAGGCGCGACGAGCGTGATGTAGGTGCGCGAGAACGGCTCAAGCTGCCGCCAGACGCGGTGGAGGGTCGCGTTCCCGGACAGCTCGATGATCCGGCCGTGGAACATGGCATCCGCCATCGCCTCGGCGTGGGCGTCGTCGGCCCGCGCGGCGCGTCGCATCTCGCCCAGGTAGCCGGCCATCTCATCCACGTGGCGATCGGTCATGCCTCCCACCGCCAGCCGCGCGGCGAGCGATTCGAGCTGCGAACGGACGACGAAGGCCTCGAGCAGCTCTTCGGCGCTCGGCAGCCGGACTCGCGCACCGCGGAAGGCCGATGCCTCGACCAGGCCGAGTGCCTCGAGATCGCGCAACGCTTCTCGCACCGGCGCCTGGCTGGTGCCGAGCTCCCGGGCGACCCGCGTCTCGATGATCCGTGCGCCGGGAGGGTAGCGCCCGTCAAGGATCGCCTGCAGCAGGCGATCCTTGACCTGGTCGCTGAGGACCATGCGCGAGATCGAGGCCCCACGGCTCATCGAGCGAGCCCGGTCAGACCACGAACTCGGCTTCCCGGGTGGGTTCCTTCGGGCC
>JBOGSY010000203.1:0-4115 GCA_050691915.1 Candidatus Limnocylindria bacterium
CATCATGGGATGGCCGGATTCCACGGCCGCCCGGCCTGTCCCTGGGCAGTTCATCTCCAAATCGGCCTCGCCGGAGGAGTTCGTGGCGGCCACCGTGGACGCCTGCCGGGGCTGAAGCGCCCGAGACGCCCGCGGGCGCGGCCGCTCGCCGCGGCGTGCGATCATCGCCCGGATGTCCCGGGCCCCCGTTCCCGCCTCGCTGGCCGCCGTCGGCGCCGTCATCCACAACCACTCGCTGCGACGGGTGCTGGTCGCGTTCACCGGCTTTTCGGTCACCGAGTGGGCAACCTGGATCGCGATCCTGGTCTACGCCTACGGTCGTGGCGGAGCGATCGAGACGGGGATCGCCGCACTGATCCAGCTGCTGCCCTCGACGATCGTGGCCCCGCTGGCGGCGTCGCTGGGGGATCACGCCCGCCGCGAGCGCGCCCTGCTGGTGGCCTACCTGGCCCAGGCGCTGGCCATGGGCCTCACCGCTGCGGCGCTGCTGCTCGACGCGCCGGCCTGGATCGTGTACCCGGCCGCAGCCGCCGCCGCGACCTCGATCACGCTGACCCGACCGATCCAGGGAGCCATCCTGCCGTCCCTGTCGCGTACGCCCGCCGAGCTCACGGCGGCCAACGTGGCGGCCGGGACGGTGGAGACGGCCGCGATCCTGGTCGGGCCGCTGCTGGCCGGCCTGGCCCTGGCGGCGACCGGGCCCTCGTCCGTGTTCGTGGGCGCCACCGGCCTCACCCTGCTGGGCGCGCTGCTGGTGGCCGGCATCCGGCCGGTGGAGCTGGACAGCCGGGTGGCGGAGCCGGCGGCGGGCGGCCGGGGGCTGGTGGCCGAGGCGCTGGGCGGCTTTCGGGTCCTGCTTCGGGAGGAACGGCCGCGGGTGGTGCTGGGGCTGCTCGGGTCGGCAGCGGTGCTGTGGGGCGTCCTGGACGTCCTGCTGGTCGTGCTGGCGCTGGACGTGCTGGAGATCGGCGAGGCAGGCGTCGGCTACCTGAACGCCGCCATGGGGGTCGGCGGGCTGGCCGGCGCGGCCGTGAGCGTGACCCTCATCGGCCGCCCACGGCTGGCGCTGCCGCTGGGGGTGGGGCTGGTCCTGTGGGCCCTGCCGCTGGCCCTGCTGGGGCTGGTGCCGCTGGTGGCGGTGGCGCTGGGCCTGCTGGCGGTGGCCGGGATGGGCAGGATCCTGATGGACGTGGCCGGCAGGACGCTCCTGCAGCGGGTGGCCCCGGACCGCATGCTGTCCAGGGTCTTCGGGGTCCTGGAGGGCATCCACATGGGGTCGCTGGCGCTGGGGTCGATCGTGGCCCCGGCCCTGATCGCGCTGGTCGGACCCCCCGCCGCGCTGGCGGCGGCGGGGGCCGGGCTGCTGGTCATGGGCGCCGTGCTGTGGGCGCCGCTGGCCCGGGTGGACGCCGTGGGGCTGGCTCGCCCCCGCGAGCTGGGGCTGCTGCGCACGATCCCGTTCTTCGCCCCGCTCAGCGCGGTCGCCCTGGAGCGCCTGGCCGTGCGGGTCGTGCCGGTTCACGCCCATGCCGGCAGCGTGATCGTGCGCCAGGGGGAGCGGGGCGAGCACTTCTACGTGATCGTCGCTGGCCAGGTGGCGGTGGCATTGGACGGGCGCCCCGTCCGCGAGGAAGGGCCGGGAGAGTGGTTCGGCGAGATCGCGCTGCTCCGCGACGTGCCGCGCACGGCGACCGTCACCGCCACCCGCGACACGGAGCTCCTGGCGCTCGAGCGGCGCGACTTCCTGGAGGCGATCACCGGCCAGCCGGCCAGCGCCGCGGTCGCGACCGACCTGGTGGACGCCCGGCTGCGCGGCGACCTGCCGCGACCCGGCGAGGACGAGCCACCCGGCAGTAAGGAGGAGGCGGATGCGCGCCCGTGACCTTGGCATCGCCCCGGGGCTGATGCCGCCGGGGCCGCTCAACGCGATCACGGACGTGGCCGGCCTACGGGTCGGTCACGTCACCCTGGTGCGGGGCGACGGGCCGCTGGTGGTGGGACAGGGGCCGGTACGCACCGGCGTGACCGTCATCCTGCCGCGCGACGGGGAGATCTCCTCCCGGCCGCTCTTCGCCGGGAGCCACACCCTCAACGGCAACGGCGAGATGACCGGCCTGGAGTGGGTCCGCGAGTCCGGGATGCTGACCACCCCCATCGGCCTGACCAACACCCACAGCGTCGGCGTGGTGCGCGACGCGCTGGTCGCCGCCAGCGTCGCGGCCGGCCCGCCTGGGGAGCCGCGCGGCGGTCCGCGCTGGTCGCTGCCGGTGGTGGCCGAGACGTGGGACGGCCTCCTCAACGACGTCGACGGCCAGCACGTCCGCGCGGAGCACGTGATGTCGGCCCTGGCGGCGGCATCCGGCGGGCCCGTGCCGGAAGGCAGCGTGGGCGGCGGAACCGGGATGAAGGCGTTCGGCTTCAAGGCCGGGATCGGGACCGCCTCGCGGGTGGTGGACGCCAGCGCGGAGAGCTACCGCGTGGGCGTCCTGGTGCAGGCCAACCACGGTCGCCGCGAGCGGCTGCTGGTCGACGGCGTGCCGGTTGGCCAGGTCCTGCCGCTGGAGGTGATTCCCGGCCCCGACCCGGCCGTGGCGGAGGGCGGCTCCATCATCGCCGTGGTGGCCACCGATGCGCCGCTGCTCCCGCACCAGTGCCGGCGCCTGGCGCAGCGGGCGGCGCTGGGGGTGGCCCGCGGCGGCGGCGGCGGCGAGCACTCCAGCGGTGACATCTTCCTGGCATTCGCCACCGGCAACCGCGAGCTGCCGCCGGCGGAGGCGGCCCCAGGTCCGGCGGCGGTCCGGATGCTGCCCGACGAGCAGATCAGCCAGCTCTTCTGGGCCACCATCGAGGCGACCGAGGAGGCCGTCCTCAATGCCCTGGTCGCGGCCGAGACGATGACCGGTCGCGACGGGATCACGGTCCATTCGTTGCCGCACGACCGGCTGCTCCAGGTGATGGACCGATACGGGCGCGGGCCTGCCTAGAGGCGCAGCGCGCGACGGATCGAGTCCAGGTCGGCGGGGATCGGAGTCAGCGACCCCTCCTCCCCCGCGACGACATCGGGGTCCTTGAGGCCATGCCCGGTCAGGATGCAGACGACCCCCTCGGACCGATGCAGCCGCCCGTCGCGGCACAGCCCGGCCACACCGGCCACCCCGGCGGCCGATGCGGGCTCGCAGAAGATGCCCTCCAGCCGCAGGATGCGCAGCTGCATCTGCAGGATCTCCTCGTCGGTGACGGCCTCGATCGCGCCGCCCGACTCGTCGCGGGCCGCCTCCGCGCCCGCCCACGAGGCGGGGTTGCCGATCCGGATGGCGGTCGCCACCGTCTCCGGCTGCTCCACCGCCTGGCCGCGCACGATCGGCGCCGCGCCCTCCGCCTGGAAGCCGAGCATCCGCGGGCGTCGGCCGGACGGCGTCACGCCCGCCTCGGCGTAGCGCACGAAGCCGGCCCAGGCGGCGGTGATATTGCCGGCGTTGCCCACCGGCAGGGCCACCGCCTCCGGTGATTCGCCCAGCGCGTCCACGATCTCGAAGGCGATGGTCTGCTGCCCGGCGATCCGGTCCGGGTTGATGGAGTTCACGACCGCGGCGCTGCCCTCCTCGTCCAGCCGGCGCACGGCGGCCAGCGCCTCGTCGAAGTTGCCGTCGACCATGACCAGCCGTGCGCCGGCGGCCAGCGCCTGGGCCAGCTTGCCGCGCGCCACCTTGCCGGCCGGCAGGACGACGAAGCACGGGATCCCGGCCGCGGCGGCGTACGCTGCCGCGGACGCGCTGGTGTTGCCGGTGGACGCGCAGACCACCGCCCGCGCCCCGGCCGCAACGGCGCGATTGACGGCCAGGACCATGCCGCGGTCCTTGAAGGAGCCGGTCGGGTTGGTGCCCTCGAACTTCAGGAAGAGGCGGTCCAGGCCCAGCTCGGCTCCCAGCCGGCGGGCGAGGATCAGCGGGGTGCCACCCTCGCCCAGGGTGATGGGGAACGCCTCGTCCGGGCGCGCCAGCAGCTCCCGATAGCGCTCCAGCAGGGGGGGCGAGGCCGGCATGACGCCGAGTATAGGGACGGTTGACCGGGGCAGGCGCCGGCGGCGCGGACCGCCGCCGGCAGCGGCGTAGGAT
>JBOGSY010000204.1:0-4112 GCA_050691915.1 Candidatus Limnocylindria bacterium
CCCGAGGATGCGTCAAGGAGCGCAAAGGAACCGTGATTCGCGTCGAAGCCGAGGTCCTCATCAACCGGCCGCCCGAGGAGGTGGGCCGATTCCTGGCGGACATCGAGCGCCAGCCGGAGTGGACCGACATGTCGGCCGCCCGGAAGCTCACCGACGGCCCCGTCCGGGAAGGCACCCGAGCGTACGCCGAGCTGCCGCTTGGCCCGTTCAAGCTGGGATGGACCTGGGAGGTCACCGAGTTCGATCCCGCGCGGGTGCTCAGCTACCGGACCATCTCCAGGAGCGCGCTGTCGATGGACGGGAGCTACCGCCTGGAGTCCCAGGGTGCCGGTGCCACCAAGGTGGCGGCGACGGTCGAGATCCGGACCCGCGGCCTGCTGCGCCTGCTTGAGCCGCTCATGCGCGCGGAGGTGACCCGCAACGAGACGGCGGAGGTACTGCGCATCAAGGGGGTGCTCGAGGGTCCCGGCACCGGGGCCGCCGAGCCAGGGCTCGCCGGCCGCGAGGCTTGACATTGGAGTCCCTCCAAGGTCTAGGCTGGGCGGTGGAGGTCGGGTGGCCGCACGCGTTGAAGGAGGTGCCATGCGAATAGGCGAGATGGCCCGCGCGCTGGGGGTCAGCAGCGACACCGTCCGCTTCTACGAACGCGAGGGCTGGCTGCCGCCTGCCGGCCGCGCGGAGAACGGCTACCGCGACTACCGGGCCGATGACCTCGAGCACCTGCGGCTGCTGATCGAGCTGCGGCGCATGGACCTGCCGTTGGACGCGGCCGCCCGGCTGGCATCGTGGTGCCACTCCGGCCACTGCGAGGACACCAGCGCCGAGCTGCCGCTCAAGCTGGCCGACAAGCGACGCGAGATTGCCGTCCGGATCGACGGGCTGCGCCGGCTGGACGAGAGGATCGCCCAGCTGGAGCGGCACCTGGCGCGTTCGGCGCTGGCGTCGAGCGAGCTGCAGATCCTCGCGGCCGGCGGTCCGTGCTGCTCCGCGGCCGCGGCGGTGACCGACGAGGAAGGCGCCTGCTGCGCCTGCTGCGCCACGCCGCTGCCGGAGGCGTAGGGCGTCTCGCCCGGGGAGCGCGGATCAATCCCCCGCATCAATCCAGCGGGGGAAGCTCCACGACCAGTGCCTGGTGGATGCCGGGAACCCGGCGCAGGGCGTCGAGCACCGCCGGCGGCAGCGGGCTGTCGACGCTGACCAGCATCATGGCCTGGCCCTGTGCCGACAGCCGGGAGAGCTCCAGCGAGGAGATGTTGACCCCCGCCTCGGCCAGGGCGACGCCTACTGCGCCCACGATCCCGGGCTGGTCGTGGTGCCGGGTGACCAGCATGAGCCCGCCCAGCTCCGCGTCGATGTCGAAGCCGGACAGACCGGCGAGGTGCGGGCGCCCATGGGCGGTCGACCCCGCCAGCACCAGGGCGGGCTCCTCTCCCGCGGTGAGGGTGACGAGCGAGGACCACGGCTCGGAGGCATCGGTCAGGGTCTCGTGCACGGTGAAGCCGCGCTCGCGGGCGACCAGGTCCGCATTGACGGCGTTGACGCGCTGGTCGGTCACCGGCTCCAGCACGCCGGCCAGCACCGCGGTGCGGATGGGCGAGCAATCCCAGGCCGCGATCTCGCCGGCGTAGGTCAGGGCGATGCTGTTGAAGGCGGCCGGGGTCAGCTGGCGGGCCAGGATCGCCAGGCGCCGACCGAGCTCGACGTAGGGTCGCAGCCGGGGAGCCACGTCGGGCGCGACCGCCGGTGCGTTGACAGCATAGGGCGGGGTGACCCCGGACAGCGCCTCCAGCAGCTGCTCGGCCATCTCCACCGCCACCCGGTCCTGGGCCTCCGAGGTCGAGGCGCCCAGGTGCGGGGTGAGCACCGTGTTGGGTGCGTCGCGCAGCGGGTTGTCGGGAGCCATCGGCTCGGTCGAGTACACGTCGACCGCGGCACCGGCCAGCCGGCCCTCCCGCAGGGCGCTGGCCACCGCCGCTTCGTCCACGATCCCGCCACGAGCCACGTTCACGAGGACCGCGCCGGGCTTCATGGCACCGATCTGCGCCTCACCGATGAGCCCGCGCGTCTGCGCGGTCAGCGGGGTGTGGACGGTCACCACGTCGGCGCGCTGCAGGAGCTCCAGCAGCCCGACCATCCGGGCGCCGTGCTCCGAGGCCTGCTCTGCGGTCAGAAACGGGTCGTGGGCCAGCACCCGCATCTCGAACCCGCTCGCCCGGCGGGCGACCGCCTTGCCGATCCTGCCCAGGCCGATGATCCCCAGCGTCCGGTGGCGCAGCTCCGCCCCGGTGTAGCGGGCGCGATCCCACTCCCCCGCCCGGACCGATGCGTCCGCCGCCGGGATCCGGCGCAGCAGGGCCAGCATCAGGGCCATGCTGTGCTCGGCGGCGGCGATTGTGTTGCCGGTCGGCGCGTTGACCACCATCACCCCGGCGCGGGTCGCGGCCTCGAGCTCAATCCGGTCCGTCCCCACGCTGGCCACGCCCACCACCGAGAGCCGCGGGGCGGCGGCCGCCAGCAGCTCGGCATCGACCCGCGTCTGGGAGCGCACCACCAGGGCGTCCCAGCCCCCATCCTTGGCGAGGGCGGCCAGCAGCGCGTCACGCGACATGCCGGTGCGGACCTGCGTCTCGTGCGCGGCTGCAAGGACGTCCACGCCGGCCTGCGCGACCGGCTCGACGACGAGGATGCGAGCCATGACCTCGCGAGTGTAGCGACGGGGGGTCGGCGCGACCGCGATCCGCCGGGCCTAGGCTCCGGGACCGATGGGCTGGCTCAGCATCTGCGGGGCCCTGGCCGCCTGCTCGCGCAGCCGCTCGCGGTCGGCGTAATCGACGCCGGCCGAGGCCGGCTGTCCGTGCTCGAGCGGGTGCAGGTAGCTGCCCCGCTCGGCGGCCGGCTTGTCGAGCTCGACCGTGATGCGGTGCGCCTCGGCCCAGGCGTCGCGCCGGATGCCGGTCAGCTGCCAGCAGACCTTGGTGTGGGGTCGGTCGGTGGCGACCGCGAAGCGGTTGTCCGCCAGCTCGGCGCTGACCCAGGCCCGAGCGTCGCCGATAGGGGTCAGCTGGTAGCGCACATCGGCGTTGAGGGCTGCGAAGTAGGCCGGCAGCTGGACCGTGGCGTGGCCGTCGGCATCGGTGGCGACCGTGCCGCCGTAGATGTTCAGCATGTCGGGGCTCTCGACGAAGCTGTGCTGCAGGATCCGGTTGGCCGGGTCCAGCGGGTGGTCGATCCGGAACGCGCCGCCGCCCTTGGACAGGGTGCCGGTGACGTTGACGTTGCCGCCGAAGAAGCCGGCGAAGCCGGAGGGGCTCTCGCTCACCCCGTACACGCCGTAGTTCTCGCCGGTTTCGGCTGAGGCGTAGCCGCGCACTCCGGTGCCGTCGGGGCTGCTGCTCTCGCCGTACACGCCGAGCGTCGTGCCGCTGGCGGCGTACGCTGACCCGACGACGCCCGTGCCGTCGGGGCTGGCGCTGGACCCGTACACGCCGTAGGTGGTGCCGCTAGCGGCGTACGCTGTTCCGAAGACGCCCGCGCCCTCGGTGCTGGCGGTCTGGCCGGACACGCCGTTGGTCGGGCCGCTGGCCGCGTTGGCCCAGCCGAAGACGCCCAAGCCGCCGGTGCTCTCGCTCTTGCCCGCCACGCCGGCGGTGGAGCCCGTGGCGGCAGGGGCGTAGCCGTAGACGCCGGAGCCGCCGGTGCTGTCGCTCTGGCCGTACAGGGCGATCGCCGGCCCGCCCGAGGTCGCGCTGTTGACGGCCTCCACGCCATAGCGGCCGGCACCATTGGTGCTGGCAACGATGCCGGTGTTCTGGTTGCCCACCGCCCGCACTGCTGCGCCGCTGCCGGAGCCAGGGGCGATGTTCTGGGCCAGCAGGCCTTGGCGGTCGGCATGGCGGGTCTCGAACACGCCGCCGGTGCCGTTTATCGACTCGCCGCGCACGCCCGAGCCTGACCCGTTCTGGGTCATCCAGAAGGCGCCGCCGCTGCTGGTGGCCGAAAGGCGGGTGGCCGACGAGCCGGCGAAGTTGTTCTGGCCCAGGCGCAGCGGGTCGCCGGCGGCGGCACGGGTCGGGGGTACCCGGCCCAGGGCGGCGGCCACGGCCGCGCCGGCC
>JBOGSY010000205.1:0-4111 GCA_050691915.1 Candidatus Limnocylindria bacterium
GCGGCGGCACGCTCGCGGATGGGCCAGTGACGATGGCGGTCACGAACCAGGCATCCGACGCCGTTGCCGCATAGCGCAGGACCGGCGCGGGGACCCGGACCAGGTACTCCGTCGTGACCCACCCCAGGGCCGGGTTCTCCTGCCCGCTGACGACCTGAAGGCCGGCATCCGCGGACGACGCGACCGCCAGGGCCATGGCCGCCCCGGCCTCCGTCTCGACAGCGGCGGCGAGGCGATTGGTGGCCGCCTCGCTGCCGGGAGGAAGGTGATAGAGCAGCTCGTAGTCGTGGCTGGCCTCATTCACGGCCTGAAGGCGGTCGAGCACGACCACCACGTCCGGCTTGAGAAGGACCACGAGCCGGCGATGGGTCACGCCTTCGAACAGCGCGTGCTCGCCCTCGACTGCGGCAAAGCCCTCGCCTTCCAGCTGGGTGGTGACCGATACCGACCCGGAGGCCTGGTCGGCGCCATCCACGACCACGGTGTTGTGGGCGCGCGTGGCCACGAAGTCGGCGTGGCGGCGGTCGCCGTAGACGAACGGGCCCCCGCTGTCGACCAGCAGTGGCCCGCCGGCGGCGGTCAGGAGGATGTTCATAGCGTCGCGGTGGCCGTGCGAGTGCAGCACGTCGCTCATGTCGACCAGGAGGTGCAGGTCGTCCCGCGACTCCCCGGGCTCGCCGTGGGCGGCGCGCAGAAGGGCGTAGCCGGTCGCCGGCCGGACGATCGCGTCGGGCGGCCGTTCGCCCTCCGCCCCACCGGAGAGGAGGTACTCCGACCAGGGCGTGGAGAGGCCCGCGTCCTGGTAGCGCCGCAGCGTGGCCAGGTCGGCGGCGGCCCCGGCCGAGGTGTCCCCCATCGCCGGCAGGGAGCCGTCCGGCGCGGCCAGCAGCGCGGCCCACTCCACCATGTGCGCCAGCACATGGCGCTCGTCCGGTGTCAACCCCTCCCCGTGGAGCGCAAGGAATTCGTCGGCCTGGACGAAGAGGCCAATGGCCAGGTAGTGATACGAGCTGGCCTGCTCCCGGGAGACGGCTTCCGCCCGATCGACCATCTCGCCCAGCAGGGCCGATACCCGGGCTCGACCGTCGGCGCGCCAGCGCTGGCTGCCCAGCAGGTCCGGCAGCGCCGTCGCCAGGTTGTAGAGCGACAGCGCGTGAAACAGGCTGTGGTTGTGCCCCTCGAAGCGGGGCTCGGCCAGGTACCCGTGGAGCAGGGTCCCGTGCCGCTGCAACGCGCGGAGGATGACCTGCAGCTCCTCGGGCGAAGCCGCCTGCGCCAGCATCGGGAAGAGGTCGACCAGGGTGTCGGTGCGGTAGGCGACCGCGTGGTCATACCAGGAGCGGACAGAGGGTGGATCCCGTTGGGGGTTGTCGGCGATCCAGTCGAGGACGTAGCCGAGCACCTCGTCCGCGGGCTGCGGATCGTCAGCTGCCGTCCAGCCCCGGGCGGGGGCCTGCAGCCAACCCAGCGAGTGGTAGTAGAACTGCCAGCTGATGTTGGCGTAGGGGTCCTCCGACCAGTCCGGGTCCGCCGGGACCGGCCAGGGCGGGAAGTTGACGAAGGTCACCTGCCGGCCGTCGTCCCACGCCGCCGCCGCCGCGGGGCTTCCGAGCGACGCCTGGGTCCGCCACAGGGTCGCCGGCCCCGGGTGAGCCGCGCGGAAGTGATCCGCCAGGGCGCTGACCAACGACTCGCGCTGGCGAGCTTCCCTGGCAATCTCCCGCAACGCCGGGCGTTCGAAGTCCAGGTAGGCGTCCATGGCCGCGGTGGGTGGGCGCGGGATGCCCAGAAAGGGCACGTCGCCCAAGACCGCCCAGACACCGAGCCCAGCCACGCCGAGGGCCGCGGCCGCCACGACCACAGCGCGACGGGAGGCGCGGCGCGGGGTCATGGTGCCCGGCTGGCCACAACCAGCCTGCGGTGGAGCAGGTAGAGCGGCTCCAGTACGCTCCGGGCCCGATACGGGAGCGCCGCCTCCTCCGCGGCGTTGATCGGGCGCTGCGGAACGGTGGCGGCCCACTCGAGGCCGCGCGCCAGCTCGGCGGCGTCACCGACGGGAGCGATCCAGCCGGTCTCCGCGTGCCGAACGAGCTGCCGGATGCGGCCGACGGCGGTCGAGACCACCGGCAGGCCGCTCGCCAGCGCCTCGAGGGCGACGGTGGGCCCGGCTTCGCTGCGCGATGCGATGACCAGCGCGTCGGCGGCGGACATCCAGGCCGCCACCTCGCTGCGTTGCAGAACGCCCAGGAAGGCGACCTGCGTGGACGCCGGCGCCCGGCTCACCTGCTCCTCCAGGGCCCGGCGCAGGGAGCCGTCGCCGATCACGACCAGGTGGCGGTTCGGCCTGCCCGCGGCGGCCTCCAGGTATGCCTCGATCGCGAGCGCAGGATCCTTGGTCGCCTCCAGCCTGCCGACGAACAGGATGACCTGTGCATCCGGCTCGGCACCGATCCCCGTCAGCAGGCGCCGGCGCGCCTCGCCACGGTCTGGCGCCGCGACCCCTCCGAATACTGTTTCGTCCCACCAGTTCGGGACGAACAGGACCCGCCCCGCCAGCCTGGGGTGATCGGACTCGTAGGCATGCGCGCTGGCCTCGCTGACGGTCACCACCGCCGCCGTCCCGCCCAGCGTAAGCCGGTCGACCGCCCTGAGGATCGTCGGCAGCCGGCGCCAGCGGTTCTCGCCTCCTGCACCGGCGACCTGCGCAGGATCGAAGTGGATGAACTGGATCCGCGGAGCGCGAACGCCGACGAAGGGAAGGGCCGTCCCGGGCCGGTGGAACTGGAGGACGCGGCCCGCCGTATCGATCTCGCGGCGCCGCAACCCGGCCGCCAGGGCCAGCCGCAACGAGAGCGGCACCGGGGACCGATGGCGCCCGCCGCCCGAGCCGCTCACGATCGGCAGAAATCGGACGGGGCGCCCGGCAACCTCGACGTCGCGCCAGCGCACCGGGCCACGGCCGTCGCGCTGCGCCACTCCCACGACCTCGAAGCCGAAGTCCTCGGGTGCGAACTTGATGAAGCCGTGAACGAAGCTCTGGATGCCACCGATTCGCTGGCTCAGCAGATCGACCGGCGCGACGATCAGGCACCGGACGCCCGCGCCGAGCCCGCTCATGACGGGGACGGGTCGGCGGCGGGAGCGCGCCTGGCAGGTTCCGCCCACTGGCTCGCCAGCAGCGCCACCAGCAGGAAGAGGAGCGCCGTGTTGGTGGACGTGTTCTGGGCCAGCGACTGGACCCCGATGCCCAGCAGGAAGGCGGTGATGACCAGCACCAGCGTTGAGCCGGGGCCGCGAAGCGCGGCGGCGGCCCGCAGGGCGCGCCGGGTCGCACCGGTCACCGCCACCAGGCCGAGGCCGACCACGGCGGCGCCGACCAGGCCGCCCTCGACCAGGATGCGGACAGGATCGCTGTGGGTGACCAGGCCGATCGGGCGCACGATGGTCAGCGTCGTGCCGAGCCCATGCCCCAGGATCGGCTCGCGCCACCACTCCCCCAGGAAGAGCCACCAGTTGTAGAGCCGCCACTCCACGGAGTTGTTGGTGCGCCCCACCACGTCCCACGGCAGGCGAATCTCCTGGAGCGCCTCGATCCGGCTGGCCCCCAGCGGGCTGATCGCGAAGACGAGCAGGCTCAGGACCACCACGCCGATGACGATGCCGCGGGCACGGGGGCTGGTGGTCGGCGCCAGCACGAGGTACGCAATCGCGGCCGCCACCAGGGCCAGCAGGCCGCCCATGCTGCGCGTACCCAGCAGGGCGATCAGCGACCCGCCGGCCAGGAGCGCGCCGGCCAGGCGATCTCCCCGCGCCACCCACATCCAGCCACCGATGGCGGCGCCCAGGACGAAGACCTGCGCCGCCTTGTTGGCCTGCACGAAGGTCCCGCTGACCCGATAGAAGTCGGCGCTGTTCTGCGGGCCGAAGTTGGCCAGGTTGAGGGCGAACTGGACGACCGCCACTCCGACCGGGACGGCCAGGGCGGCTGCGACGATCGCTGCCAGCCGGAGCGGAGTCGCATTCCGGGCATTGGCGGCGATGAAGCCCACGGCCACGACGGCGACGATGCGTGTCGCCTCGCGCACGATGCTCGCCTGGTAGCCGTGCACGG
>JBOGSY010000206.1:0-4036 GCA_050691915.1 Candidatus Limnocylindria bacterium
ATCCGGAGCGGGGCTTCGTGGCCGTCCCGGCGGTGGCCGGCGCCTCGCTCGACGTGGACGCGCTGGCGGATGCGCTGGCGGCCCTGGCCGCGACGCCGACCGCCGCGGACGCAACCCTGACCTTCCGCACGACCGCGGTGGAACCCGACGTCACGACCCGTGAGGCCCGCGCGGCAGCCATCTCCGCCCGCTGGATGTCGTCATCGGCGCTGGGGCTGCGGGGCGGCGACAACGAGTTCGAGCTGGCGGCCACCACCGTGGCCGGGCTGCTGACGTTCGGTACGCAGGACGGCGCCTTCGGGCCGATCGTCGACGAGGCGGCCCTCGCCGCGCTGCTGGAGCCCTTCGCCGCGCAGGTGCTGAGCGAGCCCACGAACGCCGGCTTCACCTGGAATGCGAACGGCATCGCCGCCATCGTGCCGGGCTCGCCGGGTCGCGAGCTGAACGTCTCCGGCAGCGTGGCGGCAGTCGTGGATGCGCTCGAGGGGCGGGCCGGCGGCTCGCTGACTCCGGCTGCCGGCCTGGCCATCAACGTCACCCCGCCTGCCCTGACCACGGAGGCGGCCGAGGCGGCGGCGGCCAAGATGGGCCGGCTCGCGACGTGGACCACCTACTACCAGCCCGGGGAGGGCAACTACTGGGGCGCCAACATCAGCATCCCTGCCCAGGACATCAATGGGCTGGTGCTGGCACCCGGTGAGTGGTTCGACTTCTGGGATGACATCGGCGAGGTCAGCACCGCCCGTGGCTACGGATACGGCGGCGTCATCCTCAACGGCCGCAGCATCCCGAACGGCGCCCTGGCCGGCGGCATCTGCTCGACGTCAACCACGCTCTTCAACGCCGCCATGCGGGCCGGGCTGGAGATCGGCGACCGGAGGAACCACTCCTACTACATCGAGCGCTATCCGGTCGGGCTGGACGCCACCGTCTTCCAGACCGATACCTACGAAGTGAACATGACCTTCCGCAACGACACCGCCGACCCGGTCGTCATCCGCTCCTACACCGGGACCGGCTACGTGCGCTTCGACATCTGGGGCGTCCCGGATGGTCGGACCGTCAGCCTCTCGGCACCGATCACGTCGAACCACCGGACGGCGCGCGAGACGACGGTCGTCAACAACAACCTGGCGCCGGGCACCAGCCGGCGGGTCGAGTACCCGCACAATGGCTTCGACTCGGTGGTGACCCGCACCGTGCGCGCCGCGGACGGCGAGGTGATCTGGACCAACACCTGGCACAGTGCCTACCGGACGGTCAACGGGATCACCGAGGTCGGTCCCAAGCCGGCGGCCCCGCCCAGCACTCCCGCACCGACGCCCACGCCGGCCCCGTAGCGGCTGGGTTCGGCCCTCGCCCCGAGGATCCGTGCCCCTGCGCCGGAACAAGCTTCGCCCGACTGCCCGTGGTCCTCGACTCCGAGTTAGCCGTTGTGCGCGATCCGGGCAGGGACTTGCCATCCAGCAATACCAGTACTGATAAGCGGGCCGCCCAAGCGGCCGGAGCACAACCGGCGCCCGGTTCGTGCTCAGGCGGGGCCACCGACCGGCCCATCGAGGCGCGGAAGCTGACCCAGCCCCACTTAGGAGTTCCACCATTACTGCGTGACGAGAACTCGACTCCGTGACGAGAACTCGACTGCGTGACGAGAACTCGCTCGAGCGGGCGGAGGCTCGCGCCGAGTTGAGGGGTGCGCGGCTCGGACCACAGCTAGACTCGCCCGCGTGATCCCACAGGAGCGCATCCGCAACTTCAGCATCGTGGCGCACATCGACCACGGAAAATCGACCCTCGCCGACCGGCTGCTGGAGCTGACCCACACCATCGACAAGCGCCTGATGACGAGCCAGGTGCTGGACAGCATGGAGCTGGAGCGCGAGAAGGGGATCACCATCAAGGCCCGGGCGGTACGCCTCCAGTACCAGGCCCGCGACGGGCAGTCCTACGCGCTGAACCTGATCGACACCCCCGGCCACGTCGACTTCACCTACGAGGTGAGCCGCTCCCTGCAGGCCTGCGAGGGCGCCATCCTGGTGGTGGACGCATCCCAGGGGATCGAGGCCCAGACGCTGGCCAACGTCCACCTGGCCATGCAGCAGAACCTGGTCATCATCCCGGTGATCAACAAGGTCGACCTGCCCAGCGCCGATCCCGACCTCGTGATCGCCGAGCTGGAGGACACCCTGGCAATCCCGCGCGAGGAGGTGCTCCTGGCCTCCGCCAAGGAGGGCACCGGCGTGCCCGAGATCCTCGAGGCGATCGTGAGCCGCATCCCGCCGCCGCGCGGTGACGCGGCCGGACCGCTCCAGGCATTGGTGTTCGACAGCCACTACGACCAGTACAAGGGCGTGGTCGCCTACGTCCGGCTGGCCAGCGGCACGCTACACGACCACGAGCGGATCCGGTTCATGGCCACCGCTGCCGAGAGCGACATCCTGGAGCTGGGATACTTCCGACCGCAGCCGGTGCCCACCCGCCACCTCACGGCGGGCGAGGTCGGTTACGTCGCCTCCGGCCTCAAGAGCATCGCCGACGCGCGGGTGGGCGACACGCTGACCCATGCGGACCATCCCGCGCGGGCCCCGCTGCCGGGCTACAAGCAGGCGCTGCCGCTGGTCTTCGCCGGGATCTACCCGATGCGCGGCGACGAGTACCCGCTGCTGCGCGACGCGCTCGACAAGCTCCACCTCAACGACGCCAGCGTCGTCTACGAGCCGGAGTCCAGCGCGGCGCTGGGCTTCGGCTTTCGCTGCGGCTTCCTGGGCCTGCTCCACATGGAGATCGTGCAGGAGCGCCTGGAGCGCGAGTTCGACCTGGACCTCATCGCCTCCGCCCCATCGGTCGAGTACCGCGTCAAGCGCCTCAACCGGACCGATGAGCTGGTCGTCGACAACCCGGCCCAGATGCCGGGAACGGGCGAGATCGAGCAGATCAGCGAGCCGTGGGTCGCCGCCCAGGTCATCACCCCCACCGACTACATCGGGCCGATCATGGAGCTGGCCACCGGTCGTCGCGGAGAGTTCGGCAACATGGAATATCTGGATCCGCGGCGCGTCAACATGCACTTCGAGCTGCCGCTGGCCGAGCTGATCATCGACTTCTACGACCAGCTCAAGAGCCGGTCCAGCGGCTATGCCAGCCTGGACTACCACTTCGTCGGCTACCGCCCCGGAGACCTGGTCAAGCTGGACGTCCTGGTCAGCGGCGAGCCGGTGGACGCCCTCTCCCTGATCGTCCATCGGTCCAACGCCTACCGGCAGGGCAAGGCCCTGGTCGAGAAGCTCAAGGAGCTCATCCCGCGCCAGATGTTCGAAGTACCGGTCCAGGCCGCGATCGGCTCGCATATCATCAGCCGCGAGACGATCCGGGCCATGCGCAAGAACGTGCTGGCCAAGTGCTACGGCGGCGACGTGACCCGCAAGCGGAAGCTCCTCGAGAAGCAGAAGGAGGGCAAGCAGCGGATGAAGCGGATCGGTTCCGTGGAGATCCCGCAGGAAGCCTTCCTGGCCGTGCTGCGCATGAACGAGGACGCGTAGGTGGACTTCGAGGAATCGCTGCGCCTGTCGATCGCCCTGGGCCTCACCATCTTCCTGGTCCTGCTGCGCTTCGACTCGGAGCGGATCATGCGCTCCGATTACTTCCGCTACCGCTACCCGTGGCTGGGGCCGGTCAGCTATTACGGCCTGGTGGTGGCCTTCGCGGTCGGCATCGTGGTGATCCTGCCCAGCGGCCGCTCGCAGCTGTTCCTGACCCCCGGCGACCCCGAGTCGCTGCTGCCGGTCATGCTCCTCTTCTCCGCCATCGCCATCCTCAACGCGGTGGGCTTTGCCTTCCTGCGCTACGGGGCCGTCACGCCGCTGCCCACCCCGCTCCTGCCGTCACGCCTGCTGGGCGCTGCCGCCAGCGCGGTCGCCGACGAGCTCCAGTTCCGCTCCATCGTGCTGGGCATGCTGCTCTTCGCCCAGATCCCGGGCGGGGTGGGGGCCGCGCTCGTGATCCAGGCGCTGCTCTACGGGCTCGCCCAGCGCCGGCT
>JBOGSY010000207.1:0-4035 GCA_050691915.1 Candidatus Limnocylindria bacterium
AGCTCGACCAGCTCGGCGTCGACCATCGGCCCGGCGTCACCGATGACCTCCACGTCCCACTGCGTGAACTGGCGGTAGCGTCCCGCCTGGGGGCGGTCGTAGCGGAACATGGGTCCAAGCAGCCAGAGGCGCAGCGGCCCCGGCCGGACGTGCAGGCCGTGCTCCACGAAGGCGCGCACGATGCCGGCCGTCGGCTCCGGGCGGAGGGCCCATGCGGCCCGGGCCTCCTCGCTTCCGGCCGCGCCGGAGACCCGGAACATCTCCTTCTCGACCGCGTCGGACGACGCTCCCAGGCCGCGGGCGAAGAGCTCGACCCGCTCGAAGAGCGGAACGTCGATCCGGTCCAGCGCATAGCGCCGGCTGAGGTCGACCGCGATCCACTCCATCCGGCTCCAGGCCCGTGCCGCCTCGGGCAGGAGGTCACGCGTGCCGCGCGGCGCGGCGATCTGGCGGGCCATGCGCAGGAGTGTACCCACGCCGGACCTCGACCGGGCCGTCCGTACGGTAGCCTGCGGCGATGGGCTCGAGCAGGCCGCGGACCGGATGGCTGGCGCCCGCCGCAGCGCCGCTGGCGCTGCTGGCGCTGCTGGTCGCCGCGCTGGTCATCCGCCTGGCGGTCGTGGACTGGAGCGGGCACAGCGGCGACGTCGTCATCTTCCACCGCTGGGCCGAGCGCCTGGCGGAGGTGGGTCCGTGGGGCTTCTACGAGGGGCACCTCTCCGTCTACCCGGCCCTCCTGTACGCCTACTGGCCCCTGGGCCTGCTGCTGGACGGCGAGGCGCTGGACGTGGCGATCAAGGGCCTCTCCGTGCCCTTCGACCTGGCGCTGGGCGCGCTGCTGTTCGCCGCCATCCGGCCGGCGGCAGGCAATGCTCCGGCGCTGGGCGGGGCGGCGCTCTACCTCCTCAACCCCGCGGTCCTGATCGCCGGGCCGATCTGGGGACAGGTGGACGCCGCCGGCACCCTCGCCTTCGTGGCGGCCCTGCTGGCCCTGGCCCGGCAGCGCTGGGCGTTGAGCGGCACGCTGGCGATGCTGGCCGGCCTGGCCAAGCCGCAGTTCGGCCTGGTGGCGCTGCCGGTCCTGGTCATGGCGGTCATGGCCTGGCGCTCGGGCGCCGGCCTGGCGCCGCTGCGGAGGGTGGCGGTGGGTGCGATCGCCACCTACGCGGTGGTGGCGGCGCCCCTCCTGCTGGACCCGCTTCGCTTCGCCGACCAGCTGTACGAGGTCGCCAACTTCCGCCCGCTGGTCTCGCTCTACGCGCCGAACCCGTGGGGCCTGCTCTTCGGCTTCGAGGCTCCCGACGGCGGGCTGCTCTGGATCGGCGCCGGCCTGCTGGCCCTGGGGCTGGTCGGCGCCATGCTACCGCTGCGCCGGGGGCGCGACCTGGGCACCCTGCTCGCGGTCGGGGCGCTGGTCGTGTTCGCGTTCTACTTCCTGCCCACCCGCTCGCACGAGCGCTACCTGTTCCCCGCCCTGGCCCTGCTGGCGCCGTTCGCCGCGGTCTCGCTGCGCTTCACCGCCGCCTATCTGCTGCTGACGGCGGCCTTCGCCCTTTCGCTGCTCTACGCGCTGGCGCACATCAATCCCGGCGCCGTCCCGCAGGGGCTGCGCGACGCGCTGCTCACCACGCCGTCGCTGTGGGGTATCGGGCTGGGGCTGGCCGCCGGGGCGCTCGCCCATGTCTGGCTCATGGCGCGAGGCCGTCCCTCGCTGGCGCCGCGGACCGCGCCGGTTCAAGTTCCCGGACGGCGTCCCGGGTGAGCCGGCGGGCCTGGCGGGCCGTGCCGCCGGGCCCGGGTCATCGGTGGGCGCGGGCCGCCTTGCGAGCCTGGCTCCGACCGCGCTCCAGGCGGCCGAGCAGCCAGCCGGCGGAGATGGCGATCCGCGCCAGCGCTCCGGTGTGCGCATCGCGCGCCAGGCGCTTGGCCTCCTCGAGCAGGGCCTCGGTCTCCCCGATCGCCTCCTCGTAGGTCTCGAGGCTGGCGCCGGCGCGCCGCACGCCGCCCTCGATCTGGTTGAGCCGGTGCTCGATGTCCCGCAGCCGGGATGCCTGCGCCTCATGCACGCTCACGCCGGTAGCGTACTCAGCCCGTCCAGTGGGCGGTATCAGGCCGGCTGCGATGCGCCTCAGTGGGCCTCGCGGGTGACGCTGGTAATGTCGCGGATGCGCTCGATCCGGGTCAGCACCTTGGAGAGCTGCTGGAGCGACGTGACCTTGAGCGTGGCGGTGATGGTTGCCGTGCCATCGGGGTGGGTGCCGATCGACGCGGCAACGATGTTCACCTTGTGCTCGGCCACCACGTTGGTGATCTCGTTGAGCAGGCCCGGGCGATCCAGCGCGTCGATGCGCACGGTGATGGGGTACGTCTGCTGGTCCACGGACTCCCACTCCACGTCGATCAGCCGCTCGATGTCCCGCTCCGACAGGACCGACGGGCAGTTGGCGCGGTGCACGGTGACGCCCTTGCCGCGCGTCACGTAGCCGGTGATGGGGTCGCCCGGGATCGGCGAGCAGCAGTTGGCGAACCGGACGAGCAGATCGCCCACGCCCTTGACCCGGATGCCGGACGAGGAGGGAACCGCCGACGGCGGAGCCACCTCCGGCAGGGTGATGGCCGCGTCGTCGTGGATCTCCAGCTTGGAAACGACCGATGCCGGGGAGACCGCGCCGTAGCCGATGGCGGCAAAGAAGTCGTCCACCTCCCGGTAGTGCGCCTGCTGGGCGATCTGCTCCAGCCGCGACTGGTCCACCGATCCCAGCGTCTCGTGTGCCACCCGACGCAGCTCGCGGTCGAGCAGGTCCTTGCCCTGGGCGATGTTCTCGTCGCGCTGCTGGCGCTTGAACCATTGCCGGATCTTCTCGCGCGCGGCATTGGTCTGCACGATGTTCAACCAGTCGCGCGACGGCCCGTGGGCCGCCTTGGTGGTGATCACCTCGACGATGTCGCCGTTGCGCAGCTTGTAGTCGAGCGGCACCAGCCGGTTGTTGGCCTTGGCGCCGATGGTCCGATGGCCCACATCGGTGTGGATCCGGTAGGCGAAGTCGAGCGGGGTGGCCCCGGCGGGCAGGTCCTTGACGTCGCCCTTGGGGGTGAAGACGAAGACCTGGTCCTGGAATACCTCCAGCTTCAGGCCTTCGACGAACTCCTGGGCATCGGCCACCTCCCGCTGCCAGTCGATGAGCTGGCGGACCCAGGCCAGCTTCTCGTCGTAGCGGCGGTCGCCGCGCGAGCCCTCCTTGTAGCGCCAGTGGGCCGCGATCCCGGCCTCGGCCACGTCATGCATCTTGCGGGTCCGGATCTGGACCTCGAGCGGCTTGGCATCCGGCCCGATGACGGCGGTGTGCAGGCTCTGGTACATGTTCGCCTTGGGCATGGCGATGTAGTCGTCGAACTGCCCGGGGATCGGCCTCCACATCGAATGGACCACGCCCAGCGCCGCGTAGCAGTCCTTGACGTCGTCGACCAGCACGCGGATGGCGTGCAGGTCGTAGATCTCGCTGAAGTCGGCGCCCTTGCGCTCCATCTTCTTGTGGATGCTGTACAGGTGCTTGGGGCGGCCGGAGATATCGGCCGAGATGGCGACCTTGGCGAGCTCCTTGCGCAGGATGGTGATGCTCTTGTTGATGAAGCTCTCGCGCACCTTGCGCCGGTCGGCCAGCATGTCGACCAGCTGGCGGTACTTGTCGGGCTCGATGTACTTGAAGGAGAGATCCTCGAGCTCCCACTTGATCTGCCACATCCCCAGCCGATGAGCCAGCGGGGCGTAGATCTCCATGGTCTGGCGCGCGATGCGGGCCTGCTTGTCGGCCGGCAGGAAGCCGAGCGTGCGCATGTTGTGCAGCCGATCGGCGAGCTTGATGATCACCACCCGCACGTCCTCGGCCATGGCCATGAACATCTTGCGGATGTTCTCGGCCTGCTGCTCCTCCATGGACCGTGCGCTGCCGAACTTGGAGAGCTTGGTCACCCCGTCGACCAGGCGGGTCACCTCGCGACCGAAGCGTTTCTCGATGTCGGCCAGGGTCAGCTCCG
>JBOGSY010000208.1:0-4023 GCA_050691915.1 Candidatus Limnocylindria bacterium
ACCTTGGCCTGCGCGAGCTGGTCGAGCGCCTGCCGCCACGCGAGCGGACGCTGGTGGTGCTGCACTACGGCCACGGCTACCGGCTCGACGAGATCGCGCGCATGACCGGCCTGTCCGCGGTGAACGTGCGCACGATCGTCTTCCGCGCCCGGCGGCGCCTGCGTGACCAGGTGGAGGACGCAGACCGATGAGCCGGTTCGACGACGACCTGCGCGGCGCGACGGGCCCGCTCGCCGGGGAGCCGCTGCCGGACGGCATCCTGGACGAGGCGCTGGACGGCGCTCCCCGCCGGGAGCCATGGCCGGCGCTGGTCGGCGCCATGGCCGCGGTCCTGCTGCTGGTGGCGGGCATCAGCGCGGCCGGGTTGCTTCCGCCCGCGGCGGAGAGGTCGCCGACACCGTCGCCCAGCTCCTCCGCCGCCGCGGCCTGCGAGGACGTGGCGCCGCCCGGCGGAGGGGCTGACGTCGTCTTCATCACCTTCCCGTGCGGGGTGGAGGAGGGCGGCCAGGCGAGCGGGGCGCGATCGGTCCCGTTCGGCCTCAGCGCCGAGGATCGCCTGGAGCGCGCCATCCGGGCCCTGCTCGACGGCCCCAGCCCGCTCGAGCAGCAGCAGGGGATGCGCCCCGTGCTGTCGTCAGGGTCGGCCGAGATCCTGCGCAGCGTCCGGCTCCAGCCGGACGGGCTGGCCCAGATCGACTTCGTCGTGGCCCCGGTGCTGGGGGACATGCCCACTCTGGTCGGCAGCGAGTTCGCCGACGCGCTGCGTGCCACCGCCCTGCCCATGCCCGAGGTGACGGCACTGGAGCTGCAACTGAATGGGAGCTGCGATGCGCTGTTCGGCGATTCGGGGTCCACCTGCCGGCACCTGGCCGAGCCCGTCGAGCTCGCGCCCGCATGCCCCCTCATCACGCCGGACGAGCTGCCCAGCGGTGCCGCGGTCCTCGA
Source organism: Candidatus Limnocylindria bacterium (assembly GCA_050691915.1). Taxonomy (GTDB): domain Bacteria; phylum Chloroflexota; class Limnocylindria; order QHBO01; family QHBO01; genus JBOGSY01. The sequence goes on from JBOGSY010000208.1 coordinate 946, forward strand.
GCCGCGGCCATATCCGGGAGAGCCAATGGTCAGCTGGGGCTCGGGTGCGGACACCGTCACGCTCCGGCCGGGTGACCAGGGAGATGCACCACCCGCCGCCGACGGCCGGCAGGTCGACGTCCGGGGCTTCACCGGCTACGCGGTCGCACTCGACCCGGGGCCGGGCGTGGGCCTGAGCTGGGTGGAGGACGGCTGCCCCTACCTGGTCCGGCTGGCGCGGCAGGTGACGCTGGAGCAGGCGGTCGGCTATGCGGCTCGCCTCGGCCGTGCGGTGTCCCGGCCCGACCCGACGCGGGGCCCCGGCACCTCCATCTCCGGCACCGTCGAGCGCGACGGCATCCGGATGACGCTGGAGCTGGATCGGTCGCGGACCTCGTTCGAGGAGCGCGTGTGGGCGGAGCTGACGATCGAGAATATCGGTCCTGACAGCATCTTCTGGGGACATTCGGGAACCTGCGCGTGGGCGGGGCAGGTCCTGGCCGTGCCCGAGGACCGGGTGCCGGTGCCCTACGGGAGGACCGATTGGCCCGGCGAGCTGGGAATCCTGAAGAACATCACCGTGCTCGACCGTGCGCCCGACCTGGCCTTCGCGCCGGAGGCCTTCGTCGACTCCGAGGGAACCATGGGCTGCACCACCGACTACGTCAGCAGCGAGCTGCCGCCGGGCGAGGTGATCCGCAGCCGGTTCGCCTGGGACTCAGTGGGCGTCAACGGCATGCCGGCCCGGCCCGGTACCTACGCGGCCGTGGCGACCTTCACCTACGAGGGCCGCGGGTCGTCGCGACCGATCAATCCCGCCGCCCCGCCGGAGGTCGCCATCCAGCTGCCGCTGGCGGTGGACGGGACCGATGCCCCCGCCCTGGCGCCCGGCCAGGCGGTCGACGCGGTGCTCGCCGACAGTCGCTTCACGAGCTACCTGGCCAACGCCCCGCGGTCGCGCTGGACCGGCTCGCAGATCGCGTGGCAGGACGGCACCTGGGTCATGGCGCTGGGGCTCGAGGGTCCGTCGGAGGCGATCGTGGCCCGCGTGGACCCGGTGACCGGCAGCGTGGCGAGCGTCACCCTCGTCCCGCGCGAGCCACCCGACGACGGGGGCTAACCCGGCCCGCTGTCGCGGTCACGCCCGCGGCGTGCGAGAGCGAACCTCCTGGACCAGCCAGCCGTAAACTCATCGGCGGGCCAGGCTCGCGATCGCTACTGGCTCCCGGCGTAGATCGCCGCGAGCAGCAGCAGCATCCAGGCGAGGCTGACCAGCAGCGCGGCCCATCGGGAATCGCCAAGGGAGCGCTGGCCCTCGGCCACCGGGTGCGTTCGATGCCAGCTCGGCGTGGCCATGGCCGCCGGCGCCGTGCGGCGCGACGAGGCCGTCCAGTGCCCGGTAGGCCCCGGGGAGCCCCCTGACCCCGGCTGCCAGGGACGGCTGGCGCGGTTGTCGTACCGGGCACGGCGCGCCGGATTCGACAGGATGTGCCAGGCCTGGTTGATGCGCCGCATGCGCTCGCTCGTCACCGCATCCGGATGCAGGTCGGGGTGATGCTGCTTGGCCAGCCGGCGAAACGCCTGCGCCACGCGCTGGGCGGTCGCGTCGCGCGGGACGCCCAGGACCGCGTACGGATCCATCGTGTGGTGTGCCATCGGTCAGCCCTCGATCGCCCGCACCACGCGTGCGGCGCTGCCCTGGCCGGCCAGCAGGTCGACGGCCACCAGGCCCACGATGGCGAGCTCGATCCCCTTGGCGATCCAGCCGAGGTCGAAGTAGGGACCCATGACCAGGTAGGCACCGATGGTCAGCAGCGCGTAGCCGGCCAGGCCGGCCCGGGGCAGCCAGCCGAAGCGCTGGACGATGGGAATCGGTGCCGTGGCGGCCGCTACGTAGGCCACTGCCAGGGCCACGTATCCGAAGGCGTTGAGCAGAAACAGGGTCCCGCCCAGGGTGAAGTGGATGTAGGCGGTGGCAGCGGTCAGCTCCACGATGACCGCGGTGAGAAGGGCTGCGGCCGCGCGGCGGCCGACGATTGAGCTGAGTGTCACGGTTGTGAGCTCCTTGAATGCCTCTGTCACACCAAGTACGGAGCGCACCCACCGGTTGTGACCCAGCCTGGACTGGCAATCCGCCGCCGGCGCTTCGGCCGGCGCGGTGCCTAGCGACCGCCGTAGAGCCTCACCAGCTCCCCGCCGATGCGCGCCAGGTGGCGACGCACCGCCTCGGGTTCCAGGACCTCGACGTCGCTGCCCCAGCCCGCGAGCTCGTCGGCGATGATCTCCGCGCTCCCCCCGTGGACCTGCACCTCCAGGCGACCATCGTCGGCAGTCGCAAGGACCTCCAGGTAGTCTCCCAGCTGATCGCGCAGTCCCGGCAGCCGGTCGGCACGCACCCGAGCCGTGGCCGTGACCTGCCGTCGGCGCTCCTCGGCCCGGGCAACCGCGGCCTGCCACGCCGTGCTCAGGACGAACCCATTCGGGCGCACGACGCGCTCGCCCGTCGCCACCACGGCCAGGATCCGGTCGACCCGGAAGGTGCGGAGGCCGCCATCGGTCCCGGCCAGGAGGTACCAGAGCCGGCCCTTATGGACGACCCCCAGCGGGTGCACGGTGCGCTCGGTGCGGTGGTCGCGCGGGTTCGCATAGCGCAGGCGGACCTGGACGCCATCGATGACCGCGCGCTGGAGATGCTCGAGCAGGGGCGGCGGGGGCTCCGGCCAACGGCCCCAGGTGGCGGGGTCGATGGCGACCGCGGAGGCCGCCGCCGCCGCCTCGGCCCGGAAGGGCTCCGGCAGCGCCCGGACCAGCTTGCGGATCGCAGCCTTTGCCTGGGGCGACACCGATGCCGCCGGCCCGGCGAGCAGGAAGAGGGCGCGCGCCTCGGCCGAGGTGAGCCCGCTGAGATCGGTTCGCGCCCCGCCGAGCAGCGACCAGCCACCGCCTCGCCCTGGCTGGGCATAGACCGGGATGCCCGCCACCGCCAGCGCCTCCAGGTCACGCCGCGCCGTCTTGACCGATACCTCCAGCTCGATGGCGAGCTCCGCGGCGGTCACCCGACCCCTCGCCTGGAGGACCAGCAGGGCGGCGACGAGGCGA
>JBOGSY010000209.1:0-4018 GCA_050691915.1 Candidatus Limnocylindria bacterium
GATCGCGGTCCGGGTCGGGAAGGAGGACCGGCATGGCGTGGTCGCGGTCACCGACGGCGGGATCGGGATCGCTCCGGCCGACCTGGACCTCATCTTCACGCCGACCTACCGCGGGTCGAACGCGAAGCGGGTCAGCGGGACCGGCCTGGGCCTGGCCGGATCCCGCCGCCTGATCGAGCAGATGGGCGGCACCATCACGGTCGCGAGCGACCTGGGCAAGGGCTCGACCTTCACCATCCGGCTCCCGCTGCCGCGCCGCCGGCGAGGTTCCGCGAAGGGCTGATCGGGCCGGAGGTCATCTCGCATTCGGGCCGTCCGGCCCTCGCCCGCCGCACCCAGGCCCGGCCACCATTCGGTCCAGACAGAGGCGGTCGGCCACGCTCCGACAGCCAGGCATCGAATCGCGAAGCCGCCAGGCCGCCCCTGTCTCTCATTTCAGCCGTCGCCGGCCCGAGCGACCCCTGACGACCGTCGCCTCCACGGCGGTCGTCAGGCTTTCCCGCCCGAAACGGGCCGAACGGCCCCGCGGCTCGGTCCGAACGCCCCTTCCGCAGCACCGCGGAAACGGCGGCTGCCCTCCCGGCGCGGCGCATGGACAGCCCGCGGCTGCGGATGCAGACGTCCTGAATGGGGACCGGCATGAATCGTGCGCCACAATAGGGACATGGCGCAGACGGATGCACCCGGCCGGCCCCGGGTCGGTGGCGGTCCCCTGGACGATGCCCTGGACGACGACGAGCTGCGGCGGATCGATGCCTGGTGGCGCGCCGCCAACTACCTGGCGGTGGGGCAGATCTACCTGCTCGACAATCCGCTCCTGCGCGAGCCGCTGAAGGCGGAGCACGTCAAGCCAAGGCTGCTGGGCCACTTCGGGACCGTTCCCGGCCTGACGCTGCTCTACGCCCACCTGAACCGCGCGATCCGCCGTCGCGACCTGGACGTCGTCTACATCACCGGCCCGGGTCACGGCGGACCCGGGCTGGTGGCGGCCGCCTACCTGGACGGCACCTACACCGAGGTCTACCCGGCCATCACCACCGATGCGACCGGCATGAAGGCTCTCTTCCGCCAGTTCAGCTTCCCCGGCGGCATCCCCTCGCACGTGGCGCCGGAGACGCCGGGCTCCATCCACGAGGGCGGGGAGCTGGGCTACGCCCTCTCCCACGCTTACGGGGCCGCCTTCGACAACCCGGACCTGCTGGTGGCGTGCGTCATCGGTGACGGCGAGGCGGAGACCGGACCGCTCGCCGGCAGCTGGCAGGCCAACAAGTTCCTGGACCCCGCGACCGATGGCGCCGTGCTCCCGATCCTGCACCTCAACGGCTACAAGATCGCCAACCCCACCGTGCTGGCCCGCATCCCCGAGGCGGAGCTGCTGGCGCTGATGGAGGGCCACGGCCACAGGCCGATCCTGGTGGCCGGCGAGGACCCGGCAGACGTCCACCGCCAGCTGGCCGCCGCCCTGGACGATGCGCTGGACGAGATCGCCGGCATCCAGCGAGCGGCGCGCACGAGCGGCGGCCGGAGCGGCGAGCGCCCGCGCTGGCCGATGATCATCCTGCGCACCCCCAAGGGCTGGACCGGGCCCAAGGAGGTGGACGGGCAGCCGGTCGAGGACACCTGGCGCTCGCACCAGGTGCCCATGTCCGACGTCCGCACCAACCCGGCGCACCTGGCGGTGCTCGAGGACTGGATGCGCTCCTACCGGCCGGAGGAGCTGTTTGACGACGAGGGTCGGCGGGTGCCGGAGCTGGTAGAGCTGGCACCCCCCGGCGACCGCCGGATGAGCGCCAACCCACATGCCAACGGTGGCCTGCTGCTCAGGGATCTGGTCCTTCCCGACTTTCGCGACTACGCGGTGGACGTCCCGACCCCCGGCGCCACTTCCGCCGAGGCGACCAGGGTGCTGGGCGGGTTCCTGCGCGACATCATCCGGCGCAACCCCGAGCGCTTCCGGGTCTTCGGGCCGGACGAGACGGATTCCAACCGGCTGTCACCGGTCTACGAGGCGACCGACAAGCAGTGGGCGGCCGAGATCCTGCCGGTCGACCAGCACCTCGCCCGCGACGGGCAGGTGATGGAGGTGCTCAGCGAGCACCTCTGCCAGGGCTGGCTGGAGGGCTACCTGCTCACCGGCCGGCATGGCCTGTTCAACTGCTACGAGGCCTTCATCCACATCATCGACTCGATGTTCAACCAGCACGCCAAGTGGCTGAAGGTGACCCGCGACATCCCCTGGCGGCGGCCGATCGCCAGCCTCAACTACCTGCTCTCCAGCCACGTCTGGCGGCAGGACCACAACGGCTTCAGCCACCAGGACCCGGGTTTCATCGACCACGTCATCAACAAGAAGGCGGAGGTCATCCGGGTCTACCTGCCCCCGGACGCCAACTGCCTGCTGTCGGTGGCGGATCACTGCCTGCGCAGCCGGAACTACGTCAACGTCATCGTGGCCGGCAAGCAGCCCGCCCTCAGCTACCTGGCCATGGACCAGGCGGTGCTGCACTGCACCCGCGGCATCGGCATCTGGGACTTCGCCAGCAACGACGAGGGCGGGCAGCCGGACGTGGTCATGGCCTGCGCCGGCGACATCCCGACCCTGGAGACGCTGGCCGCCGTCGACCTGCTGCGACGGCACGTGCCGGAGCTCAAGGTCCGAGTGGTGAACGTGGTCGACCTGATGCGCCTCCAGGACGAGCGCGAGCATCCCCACGGCCTGCCCGACACCGAGTTCGACTCGCTGTTCACCACCGACCGGCCGATCGTGTTCGCCTACCACGGCTACCCGTGGCTGATCCACCGCCTCACCTACCGCCGCACGAACCACCCGAACCTGCACGTCCGTGGCTTCAAGGAGGAGGGGACCACCACCACCCCGTTCGACATGGTCATGCTCAACGACCTGGACCGCTTCCACCTGGTGATCGACGTCATCGATCGCGTGCCCGGGCTGGCGGCACGGGCCGGGCACGTGCGGCAGGAGATGGTCGACCGGCGGCTGGCGGCGCGCGCCTACACCCGCGACCACGGCGAGGACGATCCCGAGATCCGTGCCTGGACTTGGCCCGCCTAGACCGATGCGGGTCCTGGTCCTCAATGCCGGCTCCAGCAGCCTGAAGACCTCGCTCGTCGAGGAGCCGGGTGACCGTACCCTGTCCCATGCCGAGCTCCGCGGACCCGCCCAGGCGGGCTGGACCGATGCCCTGCGCTCCGCGCTGGCCGGCGCCGGCCGAGTCGAAGCGGTCGGCCACCGGGTGGTGCACGGCGGCCGGCATACCGCCCCGCTGCGCATCTCGGATGCGGTTGTGGCCGATCTCGACGAGCTGCGCGACCTGGCGCCGTTGCACAACGGCCCCGCCCTGGAGGTGATCGCTGCGGCCCGCGCCGTGTTCCCGGCGGTGCCGCAGGTCGCCTGCTTCGACACCGCCTTCCACGCCACGTTGCCGCGTGCATCGCAGATCTATCCGCTGCCGTACGCGTGGTACGTGGAATGGGGGATCCGGCGCTACGGCTTCCATGGGCTCTCCGTGGCGTGGTCGGTCGAACGCGCCGCGGCCGTTCTCGGCCGGCCAGCGGCCGACCTGCGGCTGGTGGTCGCCCACCTGGGATCCGGCTGCTCCGTCACGGCCGTCGATGGCGGCCGCTCGGTCGACACCTCCATGGGCTACACCCCGCTTGAGGGGCTGATGATGGGCACCCGCGCCGGCTCCATCGACCCCGGCATCCTGCTCGAGGTCCTCGATGCCGGCCACCTGGACCTGGCCGACCTGCGCGACGCGCTGCACCATGGCTCGGGCCTGCTCGGCGTGTCGGACGTGAGCGCCGACCTGCGCCGGGTGCAGGGCGCGGCTGCGGACGGAAACCCGCGTGCCGCGCTGGCGCTGGAGATCTTCGTGCGGCGGGTGGCGGCCGCCATCGGTGCGGCCGCGACCACCCTCCCCGTTCTGGATGCCGTGGTTTTCACCGGCGGCATCGGCGAGCACGCGGCCGAGGTGCGTGCCGAGATCTGTCGCCGGCT
>JBOGSY010000210.1:0-3994 GCA_050691915.1 Candidatus Limnocylindria bacterium
TCGAGGCTGCTCCCACCCGACCCTGCGCCTCCAGGATCAGGCTGCCTCCAGCTTCAGTGGGCGGCTGCGACCGCCCAGAGGTGGGTCCTTCCAACCCACCCGGTCAACTGGCACTTCGTGGCGCACGTAGACGAGGCGGAGCACTCTTCTGGCCGCGGCCACGCGGCCGATGTTGCGTCCACGCCGCTCGGCGATGCGGCGGTAGTCGGCTTTGATCTTGTCGCCGCCATGGTTGCGGCTGATGGCCTCCACCGCGGCCCAGCGCACCTGCTTCGATCCCTGCTTATCTGTGGACCACCGAGCGGTCAACCGGCCCCAGTGCCAAGATCCGTCCTGTCTGCCCGGACCGCGATGCCCTGATCGGGTGCATCGGGATCGTTACGCGTGCGCGCCGAAGTTGGCCCCTATGTGAGGAGGGCGGTCAAGGCCGACCCGCAAGGGTCGCCCGCAGGGGCAGCCTTGACGGCCCGGTCAGTTGCCGCGAGGACAATGGGTCTCGAAGCCCGCCAGGGCTTCTCACTTGCCGCTTCCCGCCGCGGCCTCCCTTCCTCGGGCGTGACGGTTCCAGCGGAGGTGGGCGTCCCGGCTTATCTCGGCGCACGACGCCCACCGGCGCCGGCTGCAAGATGGCGATCGGGGTGTCCCGACGAACATGGTGCGGCCGCTCGTTCTTGGTCGGCTGGCCAGCGAGGCTGGCAGCAACAGGGTTGCGGGGAGCTGGTCGCAGATCATCGACTGTTGGACGCCGCTCGGCTGGTGTGGGCATCCAGCTCAGGCTGCGGCGACCGTCTCGGCGACGCGGTCGACGGCGCGCAAGACGTGGAAGCAGCGCCGCGCCAGTTTGCGGGCGACGGTGATCAGGGCGATATGAGCATCGAGGCGTTGGCGGAGCTGGCGGTAGTAGGCGTAGTCCGGAGAGGTCGGCCGGGCCGCGTACACGGCGGCCTCGTACAAGGCCCAGCGCAGCACCGGGGGGCCCTGCTTGGCCAGGTGCCCCCGGGTCCGTTTCCCGTCCGATGACCACACCGTCACGTCGAGGCCGGCGTGGCGCACGGCGTCGTCGGAGCTGGTGAAGCGGCCGCAGTCGCCGAGCTCCTCCCAAATGGCCACCGAGAGGAGAGGCCCGATGCCGTACAGCCGTTGCAGGGCCTTGCAGCCCGGCTCCCGGCGGCCGATGGCCACGATCTGCTGGCGCAGCGGGAGCATCTCCTCGGTGAGGCGTTGCACCTGGCGCATCCCTGCGTCCACTGCGTAGCGACCTGCCGGGGGCAGGACGGCCGAAGCGAGCTGTTCGCCGGCGGCGGCCGTCACCAGGCTCCCGCCGACGGCAGGCACGCCATGATGGAAGAGGGTGGCGTGCACCCGCTGGAGCCATCCGGTCCGCTCGTCGACCAGGTCCTTGTAGAGACGAACGAGCACGCGGGCGTCCAGCACGGCGCCGGTGGGATCCACGACTCGGGCACACGCCCGTCGACCAGGAGCTGGCGTAGGTGACGGGCGTCGGCCCGATCCGTCTTGGCCCGACTCTTCCTTCCTCGCAGCGCAGCGGTCTCCGCCGGCTCGGCGACGTGCGCGACGGCCCCGGCTCGGACCAGCTCTTCGACGACATAGCGCCAGCCGGTGCAGCCCTCCAGGGCGAAGGCCACCTCTCCAGCACCCCGGAACCGCTCCAACCACAGTCGGAGCTGAGCCCGGTTCGCTGGAACGATCCTGCCGGTGCGGACCTCGCCGGTGCCAAGGTCCACATAGTCGTAGGTGAGCTGAGCTCGATGAATGTCGAGGCCGCCAAAGATGGTCACGGTAACCTCCAGGCTCGAACGCCGAAGCGCCAGTCAACCGTGCGCCCCCACATGCCATCTTGGTGATCGAGCCTCGGCGCACCTTGGTGTCGGACTCCCGGTGGCGAGGGGTGAGACCGGCCCAGGAGCACAGGTGATCGGGGGACGGGAAGCGGCCGACGTCGCCGATCTCGGCCACGAACACGGCAGCCAGCACCGGGCCCACGCCGTGGATGGCCTGCACCGCCCTGTAACCGCGGTCGTCCTTGACGGTCATGTGGATGCGCCGGTCGAGGATCTCGATCTCCCGGCCGTAGAGCTCGATCAGGTCCCGCAACGACTCGAGGCGCAATGAGTAAGCCATCGGCAGCTCGAGGGAGTCGAGCTGGGCGGTGCCGGCCAGGCCCCACATGCTGCTCCACTGCGGCAACACGCCGTTCTTCCCCATCACCGCGTGCACCTGGGCCTTTGAGACCAGAGCGCAGCTGGACCAGCTTGTGGCGGTAGCGGGTCATCTCCCGCAGCTCACGGGTCGCCGGAGGGGCGATCCAGGCTTCGGCCAGGCGGCCCATGCGGAGCAGGTCGACGAGGTCAGCGGCGTCGCGCTCGTCGTTCTTCACCCGGCGGTTGCCCCAGTTGTTGCCGAGGGGGTGGGCCAGGTGCACGTTGGCGCCCAGGTCGGCGAGCACATCCGCAGCCCAGTACCAACCGAAGGTCGCTTCAAGGACGACCTCGGGGTTGGGGCCGGCGGCGGAGACCGCAGCAGCCAGGGCCATGGGGTCGTTGTCGATGTGGACCTTCGACAGCACTTCGCCCTCGGCGTTCTTGCGGACGATCACCGAACGGCGCCGGTGCAGGTCAATGCCGACATATTCTCGGGACACAGGAACCTTCTTTCGTCGTGAGGGTGTTGCTTTGGCGAGCTCGAGTGTTCCAACACTCGATTCCTCACGACGAGAGGGGGTCCTACTGGCTCTCCCCATCAGCTTCTCCAGCGATCGGCGCGGAGCTGGTGGACTCACCCGGCCCGTTCACGCGAGAGCGGCAAACCCGCTCCTTCATCGCATCACGTACCGGTCACCCTGAACGCCCATCAGCCGTTCAGAAACATCTTCCTCCGTCTGTAGTTCACGAGTGCCACCCCAGAGGCGGCGACGATGCTGGTGAACACAGCGATGGCAATGACACGGACCAAGCCGTCAAGGCGCCACAGAAGAGGAAACACGCCCCCGCTGATGAGCGCCCAGACCGTCATCCACTCCAGGAAGCCGAAGAAGGGCTCGTTACCGGGGACGTCGTCGTTGTAAGACATCCGCTTGCTCGCTTGCTGGGGAAGATCGGGATATTCCATCACCAGAATGCCAGCCGGGGTGGGTCGGCGTGTGTGCAGGTCCCGGCGGACACTGGTCGAGCACCGGCAAGACGACCGAGCGCGTCCAGCACATCCAGGTTGGCCTAGGAACCGAGCTCCACGCGCACCGAACTCAACCGCCGTGAGTGGCCATACGTGGCGCTGGTTGGCACCCCGATTTTCGCAGTGCTCGCCTCGCCGGCCCGTGTCACCAAAGGGCGACGCCTCCTCCCGCAACGCTCCTGATCGTGGGTACCGATCGTGCCTGAGCAGGGCCTGCGAGCCGGATCGGACTTACCGGTTACCAAGTTCCCTAAGCTCCTCCCGAAGGCTCCAGAGCGGGACCACTATCGAGCTGACTGCAACCGGAATCATGGCTTGCCAGAACGCTATGGCGCCATCGGTCGCCCAGGTGATGCCTCGCGCAAGGAGGGCGCCGAGGGACAAGCCGAGCACCATCAGAACGAGAACCTCGACAGCCAGACGCTTCCGAGTCTTCGTCGATCTGCCGGAACGAGCACCACTGCCCATCGCCCCATCGTGTCGCAGTCTGAGCACACAGTGCGCGAGGAGCATGGCAGCGAGTAACCCGCTGCATAACGCCGGATCCTGGTCCGTCCCCGCCGGACGCAAACCGAGCGATAACGCGCGAGCTGCCCGTAACGCGCGTCCCATAACCGGCTGGCCGTGGACCGCGGCCTAGCCCGAAGGTGCCGGTCAGGGACACTCGCGAAAGTCCCGGGGTTGTTCAGCGACTCGGGGACTTGTGCCCGGACGATCAACCGCGATCGCGTTATCGGCGCCCCCAACGGGATTCGAACCCGTGCTGCCGCCTTGAAAGAGCGGTGTCCTGGGCCGCTAGACG
>JBOGSY010000211.1:0-3990 GCA_050691915.1 Candidatus Limnocylindria bacterium
GCGCAGCACCGCCGTGCTCGAGGCGCTGCTGCCCTTGGTGGAGCGCGGATCTGAGCGTTCCGACGCGCTGTTCGCCCTGGCACGCGCCGGCCCGGCAGACCTGCGGCGGGTGACCGCGCTATGCGAGGACGCGTTGGCCGAGGCTGGCGACGACCACGCGCGGGCGGCATCGGTCCTGACCTACCTCAGCTGGGTTCGCATGCTGCAGGCCGATATCCGCGCCGCACTGCACGACGCGCGCGAGGGCCTGCGGCGCGCCGAGCTGGCGGGCGACCCCGCGCTGGTGGCGCGGGCCATCGCGCGGGTGGCCATGTCCGAGACGTGGACGCTGGAGATCACCCCTGGACTGCTGGAGCGGGGGGTCAAGATCGAGAACGGCTTGGACCGATGGCTGGAGCTGCACGCCAGCCCCCGCTGGACGCTGGCACGCAGGCTGAAGCTGGCCGATGAGTTCGACGCGGCGCGCGAGCTCACCGAGACCGCGGAGGCCGATGCGGCCGCCCGCGGCGACGAGGTCACCCACACCCTGGTGCAGTACTTCCGGGTGGGCCTGGAGACCGCCGCCGGGCGGTGGAACGAGGCTATGCGCCGTGCGAACGAAGGCGCGGAGCTGGCGGAGCAGCTCCAGGACGAGCAGCTACGCGGGATGATGGCCGATGCCCGGGCCGCGGTCCTCGTCCTGCTGGGCCGCGAAGCGGAGGCCCGGGCTGCGCTTCGCGACGCCCTTGCCGTCTCGGACGCCGCCTCGGACGAGCTGCTGCGCATTGGGAAGCTCGACGCGCTGGGCCTGCTGGAGCTGTCCCTGGGAAACATGCGGACCGCCGCAGACCTGCTGCGGCCACTTCCCGGGCGCCTGCTGGGGCTGGGCTGGAACCATCCGATGGTGATCCAGGGCCCGAACGCGATCGAAGCCCTGGCCGGCGTCGGGGAGCTGGACCTGGCCGAGCGCCACCTCGCTGCGTATGAGGCACGCGCGCGACGGGCCGGACTCCCCACCGCGCTCGCCACGGCGGCCCGGTGCCGGGGCCTGCTGGCTGCCGCCCGGTCCGACCTGGTTTTCGCGGTCGAGGCCCTCGAGTCCGCGCTGGTGCTCCACGACGCAGGCGCGCAGCCCTTCGAGCGGGCTCGGACGCTGCTTGCGCTCGGAGGGGTCCGTCGCCGCGCCAAGCAGAAGCGGCAGGCGCGCGAGGCACTCAGCGACGCGTTGGATGCGTTCGAGTCACTCGGCGCCAGGCTGTGGGCGGAGAAGGCGCGCCACGAGCTGGACCAGATCGGCGGAAGGCGGTCGGAGGGCGCCGCACTGACCGCGACGGAGCAGCAGCTTGCCGGCCTGGTCGCCCGCGGCCTGTCCAACCGGGAGGTGGCCGCCTCCCTATACGTGACCGTGCACACCGTCGAGGGCCACCTGACCACCATCTACCGCAAGCTTGGGATCCGGTCGCGCACCCAGCTGGCCATCCTGATGCGCGACCCACCCTGACCGGGTCATGGCCCTGGGGGAGGGGACGTACGAGTGGCGGTTCCTGCCCGTGGGCGTGACCGCCTTCGCCGACTCCGGCTCGGGAGAGTGCTAGTGGCCTAGCCCGTCCCCTTTCCCCGGGAATCGCCACTGGCTGGCGGTATCGGCCAGGATGTCCGCGCCAGACCCTCGAAACGGGCCGTTTCGTGGCCATTTCCACCAGCGGGTGGTGAAACGGGGCGAGGAAGCGGGGGCATCGGTCCATTTCTTGGCCGGTACCACCACCAGGTGGCGAATCAGCAAGGAATCTCCCGCGCCGCGGCCCGGGCCTCTGCCCGCCTTATCACCCGAGGTAGCGCGCGACGGCCATTGCCACAACCGCGAGCCCCAGCAGCACCAGGTCCGACAGGCCGATGGTCCGCAGCTGGCGCTCGAGGCTCTGGATCTCGGCTATCTGCGCATCGGTCGGTGGTCCGCCGCCGGCCTGGACCGCGGCACCGATCGCCCCCAGCCGGTCGACCCGCGGCTTGATCAGGAAGAACCCGGCCAGCCACGCCCCGATGGCCGCCAGCGCACCCACCGTGATGCCCAGGCCCGTGCCGGTCTGGATCCAATCGGCGCGGAAGCCGTCGGACGCGCGCAGGTAGAGGAGGAAGCCCGCCAGCACCGTGAGCGTGGCGGCCGCGGTGATGATCACGGGGAAGCGGCGCTTGATCGTGATTTCCCGCATGACGGCCTGGCCACCCGGACCCGCCGCCTTGATCGACGGCTCGATGAACCAGAAGAAGACCGCAGCGGCCCCAACCCAGAACACGCCGGATCCGATGTGCAGGATGCGCAGCACGATCATGTACCAGTCCATGGGTCGAGCTCTCCTCTCGCTGACAACCGATGCCGATCATGGAAACCCGGGTCCACGCCCCGGCCCGCGCGCACATTAGCACCCGCTGGTACGTCGCTCGGGCCTCCGGCCGTTCCCGGAGCCCTCTTCGGTGGGAAATCGCCACCGGCTGGCGGTATCGGCCAGGATGTCCGCGCCCGACCCCCGAAACCGGCCCCTTCCTGGCCGGATTCACCACCAGCTGGCGGAATCAGCGAAGAAGCGGGGGCATCGGTCCACTTCTTGGCCGATACCACCACCAGGTGGCGAATCAGCGAGGAATCTCCCACGCCGCGACGCCACACCCGCGCCGCGACGCCACAGCCACGCCACCGCCACCCCCACAGGCCCGCCCGCTTTGACGAACAGAGCGCCCGGGCATAGCATCCGACCCACCGATGCCTCCCCCCGCAACCACCCCCGTACCTTCCGCGTGACCACCGATCGGCCGCGGCAGCGGTCCGCCCACGCCCCCGATCACGAGGCGGCGATTGCCGGCGCGCCGTATCTGAGGCACCGGCGGACGCATCGGTCCAGGAGCCATCCGCGGCCGCGCGTCCTGCAGCTGCTGGCCACCGGCGGCAGCGGCGGGGCGCAGGAGTCGTACACGGGCCTGCTGCTGCGGGTGGACCGGGCGCGATACGAGGTCCGCGCGCTCTCGCTGTCGGCCGGCAGCGCGGTGCAGCGCCTGCGGCGGCTGGGGCTGGAGGTGGAGGTCCTGGACGAGCCCGATGACGAGGCCGCCGTCCGCGAGCTGGCCGCCTATCTGCGCCGGCACGAGATCGACCTGGTCCACGCCCACATGTTCCGTGCCGAGGTCCTGGGCGTCCGGGCGGCGCTGGCCGCCGGCACGCCGGTGATCGTGGCCACCGTGCACTCGTCGCGGGTCAGGTCGGCGGGGGACGTGGCGGCGCTGGCGGCGCTGACGCCGTCGATGGATCGGCTGATCGTGCCGTCGGCGGCCATCGCGGCCAAGGTCGCCGCGGAGGGCCGGGGCGGAGCCTCGTTCGCGGTCATCCCCAACGGCGTGGACCTCTCCCGCTTCGACGTGCCGCCGCCGGCCTGCGGGCTGCGGCGCCAGCTGGGCGTCCCGCGCGACGGGGTGCTGGTCGGCGTGGTGGCCCGATTGGAGCCGGAGAAGGGGCATCGCCACCTGCTGGAGGCCTGGCCGCTGGTGGTGGCCGAGGCCCCGCACACCTGGCTGGCGATCGTGGGCGAGGGCTCGGAGGAGGCCGCCCTGCGCGCCGCCGCGCTCGCGCTTCCCGCCCGGGCACGCGAGCGCGTCTCCTTCACCGGCCGCCGCGACGACGTGGCCGCCATCACCGCGGAGCTGGACATCGCCGTCCTTCCCTCGCTGCGCGAGGCCCAGGGCATCTCCGTGCTGGAGGCCATGGCGCGACGCCGCGCGGTGGTCGCCTCCGCCGTCGGCGGGATTCCAGAAGTGGTGACCGATGGAGCCTCCGGCCTGCTGGTCCCCCCCGGCGAGCCCGCCGCGCTGGCCGCCGCCCTGGTGCGGCTGGCCTGCTCCCCCGATCTGCGCCGGCGGATGGGCGAGGCCGGCCATGCCACCGTGGTCGAGCGCTTCAGCATCGATGCCCAGGTGCGCCGCATCCAGGCCCTCTACGACGAGGAGCTGGACCGCGCCGGGGTC
>JBOGSY010000212.1:0-3981 GCA_050691915.1 Candidatus Limnocylindria bacterium
CTGGCTGGCACCCAGGGGAGTCCCGGGCACCTGCGGGCGGAGGAGTGCGGCCCCCGTGATTTGCTCACCCGGAAGGTCAGCGTCCACCAGGTCGGGGTAGGGGATGCGCCGACCGTCAGGCAGCGTGACGCAGCCGGCGTCCACCGCCAGCGCCTCCTCGGCGAAGCCGAAGCGGTCGGCCGCGCGTCGCAGGAGGGCGGCACGCAGCGACGCGGCCGCTCGGCGCAGCCCCTCGTTCGCCTCCTCCACCGAGCGGCTCCCCGAGGTCACCCCCTCGTCGGGGCTATCGGCGGTGGTCACCGCCTCCACTGTCACGCTCTCGACCGGGACCGCGAGCTCATGCGCCACCATCTGCGCCAGCGCGGTCCGAATCCCCTGCCCGAACTCCACTTTCCCGCTGCGCACGTGCACCCGTCCGTCGCCGGCGATGGTCACCCACTGCCCAAGGCAGGGATATGCCTCCAGCACGGCAGGCAGCGCATTCGTGGTCACGGTCCGTCAGCCCGCCGCTCGGCGGCTCGTTCGACGGCCCTGACCATCCGGTCATGCACCCCGCAGCGGCAGAGGACGCCGTTCAGCGCCCTGCGAATCTCGGCCCGCGTGGGATCCCGGTTCTCATCGAGGAGCGCCGCCGCGGTCATCAGGACGCCGGTGAGGCAGTAGCCGCACTGGCCGGCCTGCTCTTCCAGGAACGCCTGCTGCACGGGATGCAGACCGCGCTCGGTTGGGAGCGCCTCGATCGTCCTGATCGCCCGGTCGCCGATCGCGCTGATGGGAAGGTTGCAGGAAGTTGTCGGGACGCCGTCGAGATGAACCGTGCATGCTCCGCACAAACCGTCCCCGCAGCCGAACCGCGTGCCCTTGAGGCCCAGATCATTACGCAGGACGTACAGGAGCGGTGTCTCCGGATCGGCCGGCGACTCCACAACCTGTTCGTTGACGCGAAGCGTGGTGGTCATTTGCAGCGTATACGCTTGCACACACTCAACGCCGCCGCAAGCCGATCAGGTTTCGCCCGCGGTGCCGCGATCCAGCTCCATCGCCATCCGGACATTCAGCGCGTTGTGCATGTGCCTGCGGGCGGAAGCCTCGGCAGCCTCCTCGTCCTGTGCCCGGACCGCCTTGATGATCATGCGGTGCTCCTCCACGGCCTCCTGGGCGCGGTCGGGCTCAGCAAACGTGGTCCGCGTGAAGCGCCTGACCGCCTGGTGCACCTGGTCCACGAAGCGCTGCAGCATCTGGTTCCGGCTTGCCCGCGCGAGTGCCGTATGGAACTCCACGTTCAACGTGGCCATCCGCGTGTAGGCGCCCTCGGCCGCGGCGCGGGCCATCTGCTCATTGATCCGCTCGAGTGCGGCGATGTCGGCCGGCGAGTGGTAGTGGGCGGCCTGCCGGGCGGCGATGCCATCCAGCGCCTCCCGGATGACGTAGATCTCCAGGATCTGCTCGGCCGAGACGTCGGCCACGACCAGGCCGCTGCGGCGGTTGCGAGCGGCGAGGTTCTCGCTCTCCAGGCGCATGAGCGCCTCCCGGACCGGAGTGCGGGAGACCGAGAAGAGAGCTGCCAGTCGCTCTTCTCCAAGCCGCGAACCCGGAGTCAGGACCCGCGACAGAATGCCTTCCGCAACTGCGTCGTGAATGGCGTCGGCGGTCGACCCATTGCCCGCGAATCGGTCGAAGAGGCGCTTAACGGCGACGTCCGCGTCCATGGCAGTTGACCCTCCGGCGGCATACCCTCTGTGGGGGCGCTGTCAAGCATAGCGAAACCCATGCGTCGTGCGGCAGCATTCGTGAACATAAGTGCACAACCGTATACTGCATCTGGAGGTGGACCGATGACGACCGATGACCGGCTGGCCGCGGCGTGGGAGTACGCCCACCGGTATTACCGGGACCCGCAGGTGGAGGCGGAGTTCGAGCTCCTGTCGCGCTTTCAGCCCGAAGTCTTCACCAGCTACATGTCCATGCGCAGCGGTCTCTTCCGGGAGCCTCCAGACGGGGCGCTCGACGCCAGGACGAAAGAGCTTGTCATCCTGGGCATGGAGTGCATGGGGCGCAAGACCAACCCGCCACCTACGGGGCACGCCCGCAAGGCGATCGAAGCAGGGGCCACCCCGCAAGAGGTGTCGGAGGTCGTGGGCCTGAGCATCATGCTCGGCGGGATGATCACGTTCCGGGAGAGCGGTCGCTTCGTCCTGAGGGAGGCCGTGGACCACGCCGAACGCCTTCGCGCTGGCCCCGCGGCCGATGCCGATGAGTCTTGAGATCGACGGCCGCCTGATCCTGGGCGGGTCGCGTGCCGACGGCGAGGGCCGGCAGACCATCATCGACCCGTATCGCTCGACGCCCGTGGCGGAGGTTCACACCGCGTCGGAAGAGCTGGTGGACAGGGCGGTCACCGGCGCACGGGAAGCTGCCGCTGAGATGGCCGCGCTGCCGGCCCACGCCAGGGCTGACCTCCTTCGTCGGGCTGCCGAGCTGGTGCGAGAACGCGCCGACGAGATCGCCAGCACGGTGAGCCGCCAGACGGGCAAGGCGCTGCGCGACACCCGCCGCGAGGCCGACCGCAGCACGTACACGCTGCGCGCGGCCGCGGTTGCCGCCGAGACCCTGACCGGCAGCCTGGAGCCGGCCGATGCGATCCCCGGTGGGGAGGGCCTGCTGGCACTCGTCCTGCGGGAACCCCTCGGGGTCATCGGTGCCATCGCCCCGTTCAACGCGCCCTTCAACCTGGCTATGCACAAGGTGGCCGCCGCGATCGCGGCCGGCAACAGCGTCGTGCTGAAGCCGTCCTCTCACGCGCCGCTCAGCGGCTTCCAGCTGGCCGAGATCCTGGTGGATGCGGGCCTGCCACCGGCCGCCATCAGCGTGCTGCCGGGCTCGGGCGTGGGGCCCGCGCTGGTCCGGCACGCCGGCGTCGACGGCATCTCCTTCACCGGCGGCGTGGCGGCCGGCACGAGTATCGCCGCTGCCGCCGGCCTCAAGCCGGTCATCCTGGAGCTGGGCGGCAACTCTCCGAACATCGTGCATCGCGACGCCGACCTGGACTGGAGCGCCCGGGCCCTGGTGGCGGGCGGGTTCTCGAACACGGGCCAGAGCTGCAACTCGGTGCAGCGGATCTATGCGCATGCCTCGATCCTGGACGACCTGGTCGACCTGCTCCGGCTCCGGACCGAGGCGCTCCAGGTCGGTGATCCGCTGGATGACCGCAGCGACGTGGGCACGCTGGTCGATCAGCAGAATGCGGAGCGAGTCGAGGCGTGGGTGGCCGAGGCGACCTCGGCCGGCGCCACGGTGGTGACCGGTGGCCGGCGCGAGGGTGCGCTGTACTGGCCCACCGTCCTCACCGGCGTGACCCCGGACATGAAAGTCTGCTCGACCGAGGTATTCGGACCGGTCGTCAGCGTGCTTCCCTATCAGGAGATCGACGAGGTCATCGCCGCGGCCAATGGAACGCCCCTGGGCCTGCAGGCAGCCATCTTCACGCGCTCGCTCGACGTGGCGTGGCGCGTGGCGCGAGGCGTGGTGGCGGGCGGGGTCATGGTCAACCGGTCGTCGAACACCCGTCTCGACCACCTGCCCTTCGGCGGCACCAAGGAGAGCGGACACGGGCGCGAGGGAGGTCGATTCAGCGTCGAGGAGATGACGCGGCGCAAGCTCGTCCTGGTGGACGCCGCAATGGCGACCCAGCCTCACCCGCTGGCCCGGGGCTCCTGACCCGCAGCGGAAGGGCCATCGGTTCCATACAGTTGTGTACACTCAGCCGGCCTAGCACGTGGGAGCCAGATCGATGAACGACGTCCGGTGGAAGATCGACGGGTACGAGGAGTGGCTGTCCAGGCAGAACCTGCCGGTGCACAGCGGGCTGGCGATCGACCTGATGAGCGTCGAGACTGCGCCTTGGCCGCGGATCGGCGCAGATGCCGCCTTCGTCCACCTGGACGCTCGCGGCGACTACTGCAGCCTGCTGCTGGTGGACCT
>JBOGSY010000213.1:0-3942 GCA_050691915.1 Candidatus Limnocylindria bacterium
CCCATGGCGACGGAGCCGACGATGTTGACCATCAGTGTGGCATAGGGAAAGCCTGTGCCGAGCAGCTGCCCGGCCGCGACGTAGACCAGATAGCGGGCGACCGTGCCGATCACGCCGCCCGCGGCCCACCGCCAGGAGGTCCATCATCCGGTCGCTGGAGCGTGTGCCTGGATCTGGCCGAGCCGAGGGCCATCCGCCCTCAGTGGCCGACTGTCCAGGCATAGCGGCCATGCGCGTGCTCGAAGCGACGCGGCCCCTGGGCACGGCGGTCGCGTTCCGCGAGATGAGGAACATCTTCGCGCCGGGCGACCCCGGGCTCATCGGCGCTACGCTCTTCGCTCGCGCGCGCTTTGCGTTTGCTCGTATCCATGACTGCCAGGTGGGGCGCCGAAACGGCACGCGGCGCGGAACTGCCACAGCTCGGGCAGGTAGCCGGCTGCCCGGCTTCGCGCATCGGCCGCCACTGGGTGAACTCCGAACAATTGCGGCAAATGTAGTTGTATAGGGGCATCTTGGGCTCGTCCTCGCGGATATTGGGTGCGGCTTACGGGGCCGCTACATCTTGAGATAGCCCTGGAACAGCAGCCATGCGGGCAGCCAAGCCGTGAAGATCCCCTCAAGAGCCGTCACGTAGCCTGTGAACCGAGCGATCGGCCGCTGCAACGCCAACAGCAGGAAGAACAGGAACCACAGCACGGCCCAAGCGAGCCAGTTGAGTCCGAGCCACACGAGCCACGGATCGCCGCCAGCGTCGCGCAACAGCAACAGTCCGGTTGGCACGGCCGTGATCGCCACGAACAGGCTGTACCATCCGAGCGCGCGCCCGTCCGCCCCGATGTACTGGTTGATTGCGACCCACAAATAGGTGAATGCGAACAGCAGAATGTAGCCGCCGAGGGCCACGAACTGAATGTCGACTGTCGCGCCCGCCCCGCCGCGGAAGATGGCGTAGATCGCAACCAGGAACCCGAGTATACCTGTGAAGACGTTGATCACTGCGATCTCTTTATTCGAGATCTTGAGCGCACTCACGTCGGAAGTCTGGCCAATAAGCCAGATCCCATTCAGGAAGAGCACCGCGCCAACGTAGAGAAGAACCGCCGCTACCATAGCGCCTCCTCCCGGCCATCGCTTGGCCTGAGACGTTCGTATATCCAGTGCTCCCCTGCGCGTCGCACGACGGTCGGACGGCGCCGCCCCCGCCAGCACACAGGGGGGAGCGCCCGGATGGAAGGCTTCCTCCCGGGCGCTCCAGTCCACGCTAGCCTCGCTTAGGACGTCCGCGCCTCCTGGCCGCGACTGGCGGTTACCGGCCCTTTCGCGCTCGGCCGGATATCGAAGTCGAAAATCGCCGTCGGGACGTACAGCGTGCAGCAGGCGTTGGGGATGTCGACGATGCCGCTGATCCGCCCTTCGACCGGGGCTGACCCGAGGAGCAGATAGGCCTGCGCTCCGGTGTAGCCGAACTTCTTGAGATACTCGATCGCGTTCAGGCACGCGCGCCGGTAGGCGATCGTGGCATCCATGTAGTAGTTGGTGTTGGTGTCGTGATCCACCGAGACACCGATGAACGTCAGGAACTCCGAATACCTCGGCTCGACCCGGCCGGGCATGAATACCGGGTTGGTCGTGATGCCGTACTTCGCCATGCCACCCTTGATGACATCGCAGCCGAAGTCGATGAAGCCGCCTATCTCGATGGCACCGCAGAACGTGATCTCACCATCGCCCTGACTGAAGTGGAGATCACCTCCGGAGAACTTCGCGCCCGACACGTGGACCGGATAACAAACTCGTGAGCCGCGCGTGAAGTTCTTGATGTCGTGGTTGCCGCCGTTCTCGCGGGCAGGAACCGTGCGGGCCCCTTCCTTCGCGATCTTGTCCTTATCGCCGCCCGTGGCCTTGCCGGCCAGGACGTCCTTTTCGTTCGGCGGCAGCGCCAGCGGCGGCACCCGGTCCGGGTCGAGGGCGATCAGCGCGCGCTCCCGATCGTTCCACTTCTTCAGCAGCTCCGCCGAGGGTGCCGTGCCGAACAGCCCCGGATGGGTGATGCCGGTATAGCGGATGCCCGGCAGGTGGCGCGACGTCGCATCCTGTCCATGGAAATCCCAGATCGCCTTGTAGGCGTCGGGGAAGTGGTCGGTAAGGAAGCCGCCGCCATTCACCTTCGCGAAGATGCCGGTGTAGCCCCAGCCCTGGCCGGGCGCCGGCCCGGTATCCTGCGGCGGCTGGCAGGGGCCAAGATCGAGGATGTCGATCACCAGAAGGTCACCCGGCTCGGCGCCCTCGATCCCGATCGGGCCGCTGAGCACGTGGCAGCGGTCGAGCTTGACGTCGCGGATGTCGTTGGCCGAATCGTTGTTGCCAATCTGACTATCCGTCCATTCGCGACATTCGACCCGAAACTCTTCCCCGGGCTTCACCCACTCCGTCACCGGAATGTCAGGGTGCCACCGGTTGTGCCCGGGCACCTCCTGGTCGAACATCGACTTGGACTGGTCCACGTGAAATGCTACCTTTGGCATCGCTTGCCCCCCTCTTTGTGCTGCACACAGCGCGGGGCGCGCCCGCGCACGGACAGCAGAATTCCTCTCGAGCTGGCCGGAGAGATTGGGTTCCGAGCTCGTGCCGGCAGAGACGCACAAGAATCCTGCCGCGCGGCACTACCAGCCACCACCGCGTTTTCGAAGAGAAACTTCGTACTGGCTCCCGGCTCTCGGCAGCGTAGCCGAGTTCCCTTCGGAACCATGATGCCTTACCCCGGCCGCGCCGCCGTCTGACCGCGACGCCTCATGCAATAGCTTCATCGATCGGCATGACTCCGTCAACCAAAAGGTCATGTCGCTCACTACACTGTGAGATCTTGCCTCGCCGGTGCACAGAGGCGCTATTTTCATGCAATTGGTGCATGCGCGGGTGTAAAAATCGCCGAGTGCCATGATCATCGCCGAAAACAAGCATCATCGACTTGGAGGTGTCAAATATGTCGGCAGATTCTCGATCGGGCCGGGTGTGCCGGGTGCGCTATCGGTACTCGCCCCTCAGCCTGAACCGTCCGCCGCAGATCCGGGCGAACACTGCCTACGTGATCGGCGGCCTCTACGGCAATCGTGAAGCGCTCGACACTATCCTCGCGATGGCGGAGCAGGAGCGCCAGCGCGGGGCTGACGTCACCCTGATTTTCAACGGCGACTTCCACTGGCTCGACATCGGCCCCGAGGATTTTGTTCACGTCAGCGAGACGGTGCTGCGCTATGCCGCGACATCGGGCAACGTCGAGGCCGAGCTCGCGGCCGAGGACACCGAAGCGGGGTGCGGCTGCGCCTATCCGGAATACGTGAGCGAGGCGGTCGTCGCACGCTCAAATGCCATCATGGCGCGCCTGCGCCGCACCGCCGCTGCCTTCCCGGAGCTTCGCCATCAGCTGGGCGACCTGCCGATGACCCTGATCGTGGAGATCGGCGGCGAACGCATCGCTATCGTGCACGGCGACCCGGAGTCCCTTGCGGGCTGGAACTTTGCTGTCGAGGCGATGCCGCCTGATGGAGCGATCCCCGTGCCGTGTATCCAGGACTACTTCCGTAAGGCGGGGGCACGGGTCTTTGCCTGTACCCACACCGGTTTGCCCTATGCGCAGCGTTTCTTCGTCGACTGGCGAACGCGCCTCGTCGCCAATAACGGCTCGGCTGGCATGCCCAACTTCGCGGCCACGCGCTTCGGTGTGATCACGCGGATCTCGGCGGATGAACGGATCCCGGAGGCGAGCCTTTACGGGTGCCAGCTCGACGGACTGCGGATCGACGCCTTGCCGGTGCCCTACGACCACGAGGCATGGCTGTGGCGCTTTCTTCGCGACTGGCCAGAGGGCTCGCCCGCACACCACTCATACTACAGCCGCTTGCTCGATGGCCCCGACTTCTCGCTTGACCGGGCAGCTCGGGA
>JBOGSY010000214.1:0-3941 GCA_050691915.1 Candidatus Limnocylindria bacterium
CGTCTGGTGACAGGCGGTTGGCGCGGGCCCCGGCCACCAGCTCCTCGTATCGCGCGTGAAACTCCCCGAAGTCCATCGCGTCGGCGCCCCGGATGACCGGCACCACCAGGAAGCGCCCGCCATCCGCCCGTTCGACGTCCACCGCCAGCCCAAGGTTGACCGATCCGGGGTCGACCCGGTGGGCGGCGCCATCGGCCTCCAGGAAGTAATGGGTCATCCCCGGCTGGTCCGATGCGGCCCGCACGATCGCCCATCCGATCAGGTGGGTGAAGCTGACCTTGCGTGGGGCCAGCTGGGCGTTCAGCTCCTGGCGGCGGTCCTCCAGCACGGCGACGTCCACATCCCGGAAGCTCGTGGCGGTGGGCACCGCCAGCGAGGCGGTCATGTTGGAGGCCAGCCTGGCGGCGGGTCCGCGGATGAGGGTGGCCCCATCGGGGAAGGCGGTGGCCGCTGGCTGTGCGTCGGATACCGACCCGTTGCCTTCCGACCGGGCGGCCGGTGGCGGACGGTCGCCGCCGGCCGGCTCGAAGCCCGCCACGCCGCTGTCGAACAGGACCCGCCACTCGCGATCGACCGAGCTCGGGTCGCGCCGGTAGAGCTCGTACTGCTGGGCCACGTAGCCGGCGTTCACGCCGTCCAGCGCGACGCTCAGGCGCGAGGTGTCGGAGGGGTCCCGGGGTGGCATGCGGCCCTAAGGATACGGGCCACGCCCGGTCCCCGGAATTGCCCCGGCGCGTCAACCGACGGCAGCCAGCTCCAGGCGCACCACCGGCCGGCCGGGGACGTGCTCGGCGACGCGGACGAAGCCGGCCCGCTCGAACAGGTCCAGGGTGCCGGTGAACACGCTGCTGCTCTGCGCCAGACCTCCGCGGGTATCGACCGGGTAGCCCTCGACGCGAGCGGC
Organism: Candidatus Limnocylindria bacterium; assembly: GCA_050691915.1. Lineage (GTDB taxonomy): Bacteria > Chloroflexota > Limnocylindria > QHBO01 > QHBO01 > JBOGSY01. The sequence goes on from JBOGSY010000214.1 coordinate 905, forward strand.
GCCGGCGCGCCGGGCGCGGTCGACGGCAGCCTCGAGCAGCGCTCGACCGACGCCGCCCCCGCGCTCGGCGCGGGGGACGAAGAAGCAGACGACCGCCCAGACCCGGGGGTCATCCCGCTCGGCCGGCGCCAGGCGGGCGACCGGGGAACGCAGGATCCGTCCGTACTCTCGTCGTGGGCCGGCGCTCACCCAGCCGACCGGCCGGCCGTCGCGGTACCCGATCAGTCCGGGCCGGCGGCCGTCGCGGGTCAGCCCCTGGAGCAGGGCCCGGTTGCCCGCACCGCGGTTGGCGCAGCCCCGGCTGAACTCGCCCCCGGTGACGCGCTGGAAGGCGCACCAGCAGTTGGAGTAGGCGCCGCTGGCACCGAACAGCAGCTCCAGGTCCTTCCACCGCGCCGGGGTGAGCGGATGGGCGGCCAGCCCGCTCACGCTTGGGCGGCCTCCCGCTGCCGGGCGCGGTAGGCCCGCGCCTTGATCCGGCTGCCGCAGATCGCCATGGTGCACCAGGTGCCGGAGCGGTTGCGTGACTGGTCGAAGAAGAGCCAGCGGCAGGTGTCGTTGCGACAGGCCTTGACCCGCGACCAGCTGTCGTCGGCCATGGAGCGGACCACCGCCGCCATCAGGCGCGCCAGGAAGGCCTCCACGCCGGCGCCGGCCGGGCGAAGCAGCCAATCGTCGAGCTGGACCCCGATCACCACCGGCAGTCGCGCGGCGGCCCGGTTCATGTCCTCCACCGCTTCCGCGTCCGGCGGCTCGCCGCTGTTGGCCCGGGCCAGGGCCCGGACGCCCTCGCGAATGGCGAGTGCCCGCCGGTGCAGGCCCACGTCCAGAGCCGAGCCATCGGCCACCAGCCCGCGCTCAGCGAGCCAGCCCAGCAGCTGCTCTGGCGTGCCGATCGCGTCGCGGCCTCGCTCCAGGTCGTTGGTGTTGACGAAGTCCTGAAGCAGGTGGAGCTCGGCCGCGGGCGCCGGCTCCCGCTCGGAGGGGTCGTGGTGGTCCAGGTTCGGGTCCATGCCGCCAAGTGTACATCACCAGTCAAACGCCATTGACAGGTGACGGGCGGGGTGCTACAGTTTGCCGCATCACCAGCGTAATGCTCGTGACTGGTGACGTAAGGATGGACGAGGAGATGGTCGACATGCTTGATTACCGCCTTCACTATGCCGTGCTGGCGGCCGAGGACCGGCTGCGCAGCAGGTTGGGGAGCCCGAGGACCGGGCGATCCCGTCCGCATCGACGAGCGATCCGGTTCGGCGCCCGAAGGCGCGGGCCACGATGAGCCGGGTGCGCTACCTCGGCAGCATCGGCCATGAGCGCACCATGCTGATCGGTTCGGAGGACGAGCGTGGCCGCGTGCGGACCGTCCTGGTTCCGCTCTTCCGCCGGAAGGAGCCGGACGCCCGGGCGCAGGTCAGGACGGGGGAACGTCGTCGGGCCGGGCCCGTCCCGAGCTGAACCCGCGGAACAGGACCAGGAGCCCCAGGCCGATGATCACCACCGGCATGACCCACTCCGGCACCGGCAGGCGATCCCCGCTGATGCCGATGATCCCCTCGAAGAAGACGAAGCCCAGGGCCAGGATCCCCAGCGCCGTGACGACCTGCCAGAAGCCCTCGCGTGCCATCCGCGGATCCGCGCTGCGGGTTCCATACAGGACCATCCCGACGCCGCTGCCGCCGGGTGCGACCAGCGCCCAGGCGTAGGCCCAGCTCTCCCAGTGGTCGGTTGCGTTCTGGTACAGCAGCAGCAACCCGACCATGGTCACGATGCTGCCGGCGACGGTCAGGCCCGACCCGTTGGGCTGGGTCAGGCCAAAGGCGATCAGCACCACCCCGGGCACCATGACGTAGAACGGCCAGGTCGCGCCGCCCCAGTCGATCTCGAGCTGCTGGCCCACCAAGAACACGATCCCGATGGCGATCAGGATCACGCCCAGCAGGGCGGTGCCCAACGGCCGGCGGCGCGGCGGCTCGCTGGATGGCTGCTCGCTGGATGGCTGCTCGCTGGATGGCGGCTCGCTGGATGGCGGCTCGCTGGATGGCGGCTCGCTGGATGGCGGCGGCGGCTGATCCGTCACGTCGGCGATGGTACGCCCGCGGGAGGCGCGCGGTCAGCCGCTACGGATCAGGCGCCGTCCTCGTTCGCCGGCTCGTTCGTCGACTCGGCGGCCTTCTCGGCGGCCGGCCGGAAGACGAGCTGCGGCTCGCCGTCATCGCCCGTCACGTCCATCACCGCCTCCTCGAGCGGCGACGCAATCTCGTTGGCGATGAAGAGGCGCAGGCCATCGTGGTCCGCGACCTGGTCGGTGGGCAGCGGATCGGCCGTGAACCCGATCGACACGGTGGGCTCGCCGCTCTCGCCGGCTTCGCTGTAGACGCGCACGCCGGCGGACTCGGGCAGATCCGCCTCGCGGCGCAGGTTGCGCAGCAGGTCGGCGGCGCGATCGGTCATCTGAAGCATGGGTGTCGCCTCCACACGGTTTGGTAGAAGCGGAACGTGGGGCGTGCAAGAAGGTGGCCAGCGGGCTTCGGGGCGCCGGGTGAGCTGCCCTGCCCCGCCTGATTCTCGCCCCACGGATCCATCGGCCAAGTTGAGGCGGAAGGGGCCTCGAAATCGAACCGGATTCCCGGGCGGCGAGAATCTACGCCCGAAATGCCCTCGTGCCTGGCCGTTGGATCCGCCCGGTGGAACCGGCGGGCCGAGCCGGCGGACCGACAAGCAACGGTCAGAGCGTGTGGCCGCCAAACGCCATTGGCGACGCCGCGCATGGCGAGGAGGGTGTCCTGCCCCGCCTGATTCTCGCCCCACGGATCCATCGGCCAAGTTGAGGCGGAAGGGGCCTCGAAATCGAACCGGATTCCCGGGCTGCGAGAATCTACGCCCGAAACGCCGTCGTGCCTGGCCGTTGGATCCGCCCGGTGGAACCGGCGGGCCGAACCGGCGGGCCGTCGAGCTCGCGCGACGCGCATGGCCGCCGAACGCCATTGGCGACGCCGCGTATCGAAACGAGGGTCACCGGTCCAGGACAGCTCGCAGG
>JBOGSY010000215.1:0-3937 GCA_050691915.1 Candidatus Limnocylindria bacterium
CACCAGCGCGGTGCGGCTGGTGGGCGCGGCGGACGGCAGCCTGATCGGCGAGCTGGCACGCGACGCCGAGCTTTCGGCGGAGCTGGCGGGCCTGCCGGTCATCGACGACCGCCGGCCGGAGAGCCGCCTCCTGACGGTGGGCGACGCGGTCCCCGCCCCGCAGCTTCGCGCCGCGCTGCGCCTGCTCGAGCTGGATCCCGCGCTGCTGGGGTCCGCCGCCACCGAGCTGACGGTGCGCATCCACGAGGAGTACGGCTTCATGCTCGTCTCCGCCACCCCGGCCTGGGAGGCGGCGCTGGGCTTCTTCCAGCTCGACCCGGGGGAGGGGGCGGCCGCGGCCGATGCCCGTCTCGAGGATCAGGTGGCGGCCATCCGCACCCTGTTCGCGACGCATGCGGAGGGGACCGTGGGCTGGCTGGATGCCCGCAACCCCGGGAAGGTATATTGGGCGCCATAGAGGTCGCGGCGGCAACGACCACGGTCCGCGCGGCGCGCAGCGGAACCTTCCCGGATGTGGCTACCCCTGATCGGGCTTGCGCTCGGCATCGCGCTCGGCCTGGTCCTGAACGTGAACGTCAGCCCGGACCTGGCGCGCTACAGCGCGGTGGGGATCCTGGCCGGCCTGGACTCGGTGCTGGGCGCCATCCGGGCGGAGCTGGACGCCCACTACGACAACCGCGTCTTCCTGTCGGGCTTCGTGACCAACGCCCTGGTGGCGGTGGCGCTGACCTTCGTGGGCGACCGGCTGGGGATCGACCTCTACCTGGTGGCGCTCTTCGCCTTCGGGCTGCGGATCTTCCAAAACGTGGCGTTGATCCGGCGTCACTTCCTGTAGGCTCGAATCAGGGTCGGATGCCGCGCGCGGTCCGACGGGACCTTCGGAGGTAGCTTGGACAGGGAGACGGTGCTGGTCGGCATCGACGCCGGCACGACCAAGGTGACGACCCTCATCGGGGAGGTGGGGCGGTCGGGCGACGTGAGCATCATCGGCTACGGGATCGCCCCGTCGGCCGGGATGAAGAAGGGCATGGTCGCCAACATCGACCAGACCGTGAACTCCATCGCCGCCAGCCTCGAGAAGGCGGAGCGCCTGTCCGGGTACAAGATCAGCTCCGCCTTCGTCGGCGTGGGCGGCAGCCACATCACCAGCCAGAACAGCCGCGGCGTGGTGGCTGTCTCCGGCCACAAGCGCGAGGTGGGCCGCGAGGACGTCGGCCGAGCCACCGAAGCCGCCAAGGCGATCCAGACGCCCTCCAACCGGGAGATGCTGCACGTCATCCCGCGCGGCTACATCGTGGACGGCCAGGAGGGGATCAAGGACCCGCTGGGGATGAGCGCGGTTCGGCTGGAGGTGGAGACCCACATCGTCTTCGGGGCGGCGACATCGGTCCAGAACCTGAGCAAGTGCATCGCCAACGCCAGCGTGCAGATCGACGAGATGGTGATCAGCTCCCTGGCGGCTGCCGAGGCGACCCTGACCGATACCGAGAAGGAGCTCGGCGTGCTGGTGGCCGATATCGGCGGCGGCACCACCGACATCGCCATCTTCACCGACGGCGCGGTCTACCACTCGGCGGTCCTGCCGGTGGGCGCCATCAACGTGACCAACGATGTGGCCATCGGCCTGCGGACCAGCCTCAACCTGGCCGAGGAGATCAAGATCAAGCACGGCACCACCAACCTGGCCGACGTCCAGCCGGAGGAGCTGCTCAACGTGGCAGTGCTGGGCGACGGCGGCGGGCAGACGATCCAGCGCCGCAAGCTGAGCGAGATCATCGAGGCCCGGATGAGCGAGATCTACTCGCTCATCGTGGAGGAGATCAAGCGCTCCGGCCACGGCGGCATGCTGCCGGCCGGCGTGGTGCTGACCGGCGGCGGCGCGCGAATCGCCGGCGCCGCCGAGCTGGCGCGCGATGTCTTCCAGATGCCGGTCAGGGTCGGCGCCCCCCAGGGCGTGGGCGGGCTCATGGACCAGCTCTCCAACCCCGCCTTCAGCACGCCCATCGGCCTTCTCCTGTGGGGAGCGCACCACGCCGGCGAGGAGCCGATCGGGTACGCCGCCGGATCGCCCCTGGCCGGTGTCGGCGGCCGCGTGGTCGACTGGATCCGCGGGCTCTTCCCGGGCTGAACCGCGGCTCGACCCGCGCGGCCGAGGCCATCGGCCGGCCGTCCGGTCGATGGCTCAGTCCGGGGTGCATACCACCGTCCCGGGGCGGACCTGGGGGCCTGCCGGGCTGTGGAGTGCCACGCCATCGGTCCACCCCCAAACTGCGCAATGTGGATAAGTCTCCCCGGATATGTGGACAAATCCGGCCACGCCCCTCCGACGGGGTCGCTAGAATCGGTCAAACCCGCGGCGAGACGGGTTTGCCAAGCCAACACCCACACCGCGCAGGGAGACCCTTCCGATGCCGCTTCGGTCGGACGCAGAGCACTTCGCACTCATCAAGGTCATCGGTGTCGGAGGCGGGGGCAGCAACGCCGTGAACCGGATGATCCGCGCCGAGATGATGGGCGTGGAGTTCATCGCGGTGAACACCGATGCGCAGGCCCTGCTCCAGAGCGACGCGCCGCACAAGATCCGGATCGGCGACAAGCTGACCCGCGGCCTTGGCGCGGGCGCGGACCCGGGCGTCGGCCAGCGGGCGGCCGAGGAGGATTCGGAGAAGATCTACGAGGCGCTCAAGGACGCCGACATGATCTTCATCACCGCCGGCATGGGTGGCGGGACCGGGTCGGGCGCGGCCCCGGTCATCGCCGAGATCGCCAAGGACCTCGGCGCCCTGACGGTGGGCGTCATCACCAAGCCGTTCAGCTTCGAGGGCGTCCGTCGCAAGCTGGTGGCCGAGCAGTTCTCCGAGCTGCTCAAGGACAAGTGCGACACCCTGATCACCATCCCCAACGACCGCCTGCGCGAGGTCGTCGACAAGAAGACGTCGATCCTCGACGCCTTCCGGGTGGTGGACGACGTGCTGCGCCAGGGCGTGCAGGGCATCAGCGACCTGATCACCGTGCCCGGCCTCATCAACCTCGACTTCGCCGACGTGAAGACGATCATGCGCGACGCGGGGTCTTCGATGATGGGAATCGGGATCGGCACCGGCGAGCAGCGCGCGGTAGAGGCCGCACGCGCGGCGGTCATGAGCCCGCTGCTGGAGGTCAACATCACCGGCGCCCGCGGCATCCTGTTCAACGTCACCGGCGGCAGCGACCTGGGCCTGTTCGAGGTCAACGAGGCCGCCGAGGTGATCAAGGAGGCGGCCGATCCGGAGGCCAACATCATCTTCGGCACCGTCATCGACGACCGGATGCGCGACGAGGTCAAGGTGACCGTCATCGCCACCGGCTTCGACGCCACCAAGAAGCCGCGGCAGAGCGGGCGCGCCGTGACCAGCGCCGGCTCGGAGGTGGCGGTGGGGATCGAGTCCAGCCTGGACGAGCGCAGCCGGGAGATCCTGGCCGAGATCGAGCGCGAGCGGCAGCAGCGCCAGGCGCTGGAGGACCAGATGCCGGAGCCCTCGCCGTTCGCCACGCCGGCGGAGCGCGAGGCGACGGTCGTCAGCGAGCGCCAGCCGGTCCCCGTTCGCCCTGCGGCCGACCGCCCCGCTTACGGCGAGACCGATCTCGACATCCCGTCCTTCCTGCGCCGCAAGAGCGAATAGGCCCGGGGGAGTGACACTCCCGAACTGATTGTGTCGCGAGGTCCCGTCAGAGAGGCGTGGGGTTCCTGCTAGACGGCACGTCCCCGGCGGCTGCCCCGGTCGCGGGCGCGATCCGAGCGTGGGGGCAGTCCCGGCAGCCAACCCCCAGTCCGGGATGCTGGCCACGATCCGGCTTAGCAGTAGCTGGGTGACTGGCTGACGGGATCACGGGGACGTCGCGCATGGCACACGAGGGAGCTAGGCTGGCACCCGTGCAGATGATCGAGGAGCCGCCG
>JBOGSY010000216.1:0-3925 GCA_050691915.1 Candidatus Limnocylindria bacterium
CTCATCCTGCTCCGCCTCGCTGAACCGCTGATACCGATGTCGACGTCGCACTCATCTGCCTCCCGATCGACCAGCCCCCGTGGACTGCTGTACCGGCAGATGATGCATTCACTGCTTGAGGCCACTGGTGGTAACGGCCACGAAACGGCGGGTTGGGCGCACTTCCTTGGCCGAAGTCACCAGCTGGTGACCGATCCTGACCACGAAACCCCCCAAACGGGGCTTCGGCCGGCCGACATCTTGGCCGATACCGCCAGCCAGTGGCGAATCAGGCAGGAAGCCGGGCCGGGGTGGGCCTGATCGGTCAGGCAGCGCCGACGCGCGCAACGAAATGTCCCGAAGGAACCGCCCCCGGACCTTTGATGCAATCTCCGGTGCCGTTGGCCGCCCCTTCGGGACGACCACAGGATAGGCGGAGCGCGACGCGGGCCGCAATCCCCCTTATCCCCAGCTTTTCGGTCGCCTCGCCGAGTTATCCACGAGATATCCCCAGTGTGGACATTGACTCGGCCGTGACCTGCGCTTGACGGAAGCGCGCTAGGCTTCGGGGACCGATGATCGATCGTCGCACGGTCCTGTTCCTGTGCACCCACAACAGCGCCCGCTCGCAGATGGCGGAGGGCCTGCTGCGCTCCACGGCCGGCGATCGGTTCGAGGTCCTCAGCGCCGGGACGGTGGCCACCGGAGTGCGTCCGGAGGCGATCGCCGTCATGGCGGAGCTCGGCGTGGAGATCGGTCAGCAGGAGAGCAAGACGCTCGACCGATTCCTCCACCGTCCCCTGGACTGGCTGATCACGGTCTGCGACCAGGCGCGCGAGGCCTGCCCGGTCCTGCCGGGGGTCGCCCGCCAGCTGCACTGGAGCATCGCCGACCCGGCGGCGGTGAGTGGTGACCCGGCGGAGCGGATGGCCGCCTTCCGGGCGGCGCGCGACGAGCTGGCGGCGCGAATCCGCGACTTCGTAACGCGAGAGGGCTAGACGGTCTCGCCGCCCTGCGGGTCGCGGCGCTCGCCATCGCCCGCCCCCTTCCCGTTGCCGCCGACCGGCAGCGGGGTGGAGAGCGGGGGCTCGGCGGTGTGCGGCGGGATCGGCTCGCCGGTCAGCGGGCTGCGCTGCGCATCGGTCCGGGGCGAGAGGGGGCCGACGCCCTTCCGCTCGGCGTGGATGATGTGCATCACTGCGTTGATCAGCGCCAGGTGGGTGAAGGCCTGCGGGAAGTTGCCCAGGTGGCGGCCGGTCTCGGGGTCGATCTCCTCGCCGAACAGCTCCAGCGGGCTGGCGTAGGAGAGCAGCTTCTCGCACAGCCGCCGCGCGCGGTCGAGCTCCCCGATCTCCACCAGGGCGGAGACCAGCCAGAACGAGCAGATGGTGAAGGCGCCTTCGCGGCCGGAGAGGCCGTCGTCCGTCTCCTCGGTCCGGTAGCGCAGCACCAGCCCGTCCTGGCTGAGCTCGTCGGCGATGGCCATCACCGTCCGCCGGATGCGCTCGTCGTCGGGCGGCAGGAAGCGCACGAGCGGCATCAGCAGGAGTGACGCGTCCAGCGCCTCGGTCTCGTAGTGCTGGGTGAACACGCCCCGCCGGTCGGTCCCGTTGGCGCAGATGTCGGCGTGCATCTCGTCCGCGGCGGCCTGCCAGCGCTCGGCAAGCTCGTGCTCGTCACGCAGCCGGGCCAGCCGTGCGCCGCGGTCCGCGGCGACCCAGCACATCAGCTTGGACGAGGTGAAATGCTTCGGCTCGCCGCGGACCTCCCACATGCCGCGGTCCGGCTCGCGCCAGTGGGCCATGGCCGCCTCGACCTGCCGGACCAGGATCGGCCAGATGAACTCGTCCAGGTGGTCGCGCGACTTGGTGTGCAGGTAGACCGAGTCCAGCACCGCGCCCCACATGTCGTGCTGGCGCTGGCGGTGGGCGCCGTTGCCCACCCGGACCGGCCGCGCGCCCTCGTAGCCGGCCAGCTGGTCCAAGACCCGCTCCTCCAGGTCACGCTCCCCGCCGACGCCGTACATGATCTGCAGGTCGTCGCTGCCGCCGGCCACCTCAGCGATGAAGTACAGGTAGTCGACCGCTTCCCAGTCGAACCCCAGGGTGTAGAGGCCCCACAGGGCGAAGGTGGAGTCGCGGATCCAGGTGAAGCGGTAGTCCCAGTTCCGCTCGCCGCCGGGGGTCTCCGGCAGGGAGGTGGTGGGAGCGGCGATCACCGCCCCGGTCGGGGCGTAGGTCAGCCCCTTCAGGGTCAGCGCCGAGCGCTCGAGGTAGCTGCGCCAGGGGTGGTCGGGGAAGTGGCCGCGGGCCAGCCAGTGCTGCCAGTGGTGCGCGGTCCAGACCAGCCGGCGATAGGCGTCCTCGTTGGTGCGCGGCGGTGCCACGCCTCCCCACGAGAGCGCCACAAAGCGGGTCTCCCCCTCCTTCATCAGGGTCCGTGCGATGGCGCGCGGACCCTCGAACCCCAGGTTCAGGTCGCCGGTCAGGGTCAGCTCCACGTCGCTCTCGGCGCAGCGGCAGTTCCCCTGGCGGTAGCCCTCCTCGGTGTACGACCACTCCCCGAAACGGCGGCCGTAGTCGAAGACGGGCTCGCATTCCATGCTCAGCTGCACCTCCCCGTTCACGCAGCGGACCATGCGCAGCAGCATGTGCTCCGCGTCGTAGTCGGTCGGTGCGCGGCGGTGGGTGTGAGTCCGGCGCTCCTCGCTGTGCCAGCCACCGATGAGCATCACGTCGCGGACGATGATCCAGCCGGTGGGGGTGCCCCAGCTGGTCTCCAGCACCATGGTCCCGGGCAGGTAGCGTCGCGCCGCCGGAACGCGCACGTCGGCCGGCCCCAGCCGGAAGCCGCCGGCGTCGCGATCCAGGATCGCGCCGAAGACGCTGGCCGAGTCCATCCGCGGCAGGCACAGCCACTCGACGTTGCCGGAGGGTGCCACCAGGGCCGTCGTCTCGCAGTCGGACAGGAAGGCGTACTCGGCGATGGGCGGGAACGGCGATGCGCCGTAGGTCGCCCTGCTCGCCGGACCCATGAGGTCCATCGGTTCCATGGGGCCGCTTCGGCCGTCGGTCGCCATGCCTGCCTCCCGGACAAGGGGCGACACTCTTACCACGTCGCGGCCGGTTGCGCCACCCCCTGCGCTACACTCGGGCCACCCAGCATCGCAGGAGAGCCATGCCCGACTCCCACATGACCGTGGCCGTCACCGGCGCGGCCGGCCAGATCGGCTATGCGCTCCTGTTCCGGATCGCGTCGGGCCAGATGTTCGGGCCGCGGACCACGGTGGACCTCCAGCTGCTGGAGCTGGATGCGGCCCTGCCCGCCCTGGAGGGCGTGGCCATGGAGCTCGACGACTGCGCCTTCCCGCTGCTCCGGCGCGTTGTGCGCACCTCGAGCGCCGACGAGGCATTCGCCGGCGCGAACTGGGTCCTACTGGTCGGCGCCGTGCCGCGCCGGGCCGGGATGGAGCGCAAGGACCTGCTGACCGTCAACGGCGGCATCTTCACCGCCCAGGGGCGGGCCATCGCCGCCAACGCCGCCGAGGACGTGCGCGTGCTGGTGGTCGGCAACCCGTGCAACACCAACTGCCTGATCGCGGCCGCCAACGCGCCGTCCCTGCCGTCCGACCGCTGGTTCGCGATGACCATGCTGGACGAGAGCCGCGCCAGGAGCCAGCTGGCGCAGCGCTCCGGCGTCCTGGTCGACGAGGTGCGCGACCTGGCCGTCTGGGGCAACCACTCCGCCACCCAGTTCCCGGACGCCTACCATGCCACCATCCGCGGGCGACCGGCAGCGGAGGTGATCGACGACGAAGCCTGGCTCCAGGGCGAGTTCCTGAGCACCGTCCAGCAGCGCGGCGCACGGATCATCGAGGCCCGCGGCCAGTCCAGCGCCGCCAGCGCCGCGAACGCGGTGATCGACACGCTGCGCAACATCACCCAGC
>JBOGSY010000217.1:0-3857 GCA_050691915.1 Candidatus Limnocylindria bacterium
GCCTGCGCCCCCAAGGCGCGCTCCAACAGGGCGGCCGCCTCCGTGTAGGGCAGTCGCGCGCCGTACTCCGCCACGACGGGGGCGAAGGCGGGGCGAGACGCGCCGGCCGGTGGCCGGTCCCCGGTGCCACCGCCCCCAAGGTCCCGCCATCGGGGTCAGGGAGTGGCCTCCCGAGCGGCGCGGGCGCAGTCCCGAGCAGTTCCCACTCGGCATCGAGCGGCACGTGGTGCGCTCGTACGGTGCAGTCGCCCCCCGCATACACCGCCCGTTCCAGCATGATGGTCCCGAACCAGGTCCGCTGCTGCAGGGGGGCCACTTCTTTGAGTTCCAGGCGCACCCCACACGGACCCACGTAACTGTGCCCGCGGTAGCCAGTGCCCCGCAGCCGCACCAATTCGCTCAGCAGTGTCGATTTCGTCTGAAACCTGACCCCGGTTTTCGCGGGAAAGCTGACCCCCACCGGGCGGCGATGGGCATCATACCGCGTTTGGGGCGGCGCGCGGCGGTGCACGCGTGGCCGGCTGCCGGTCTGGCGTGAGGTCGGCGAGCGCGACCGGCTCGTCGCAATGGGGGCAAGGGCCGCCGGGGCCGATTCGCCGGCAGAACACGTTGCAGTCGGGGCAGCGCTGTTCGCCCAGGTAACGGCTCCCGCAGGAAGCGCATTCGTAGACCGTGGCTAGCCGTGCGGGGCGTGGCGCTCGCCCCGGCAGTGGCGGCGGAGGTAGGGGCAGCGGGGGTGGGTGGCACCGGCGCCAGGCCGCCTGCCGGCAGGCGGGGGAGCAGAAGCGGCGGCGACCGGACCGGGGGAACGGCCGCCCGCAGACCGGGCAGGCCCCCATCCGCGTTTCCTGGCCGCCTATCGTTACGCCATCGTTACGCGACGGGGGCTCAGCCATCTGCGCCTCCCCTGCCGCTCCCTGGGCTCCCTGCGCCGGCGTTCCCGGCGAGCTTATCTTTCATGCGGTAGCTCGGGCCGGTGATGTGGAAGACGTGGCTGTGGTGGAGCAGCCGGTCGAGGATCGCCGCGGCCAGCACCTCGTCGCCGCCGAAGACGCGGCCCCAGCCGTCGAAGGAGACGTTGGTGGTCAGGCCGACCGAGGTGCGGGTGTAGAGATGGCTCACCAGCTGGAAGAAGAGCGTGGCGCCACGGGCGTCCATCGGCAGATAGCCGAGCTCGTCGACCACCAGCAGGTCCAGGCGCCCGAGCGTCTCGACAGCGCGGCCGAGGGTGTGGCTGGCCTCCGCCGCCACGAGCTGGTCGAGCAGGGTGGCGGCCGGCAAGAACAGCACCCGCTTGCGCGCCTGGCAGGCCCGGACCGCGAGGGCGGTCGCCAAATGGGTCTTCCCCGTCCCGGGTCGCCCAACGAAGATGACGTTTTCGGCGCGGCTCAGGAACTCCAGCTCAGCCAGCTCCTTGACGCGTGCCGCCGCGAGCCCCGGCTGGAAGGTGAAGTCGAACTCGTCGAGCGTGCGCAGGACGGGGAAGCGCGCCATGCTCAGACGGGCCTGGACCGAGCGGTCGGCCTTGGCCGCAATCTCGACGTCCATGAGCCGGGCCAGAAAGGCCGTGTAGCTCATCTGCGTGGTGGCCGCGGTGCGCGCCTCGTCGGCGAGGACCTGCGCGATGGTGTGCAGCGAGAGCCGCTTGAGATGGCCGTACAGCCGCTCAAGGTCAGTTTCCGCTGCGTGCGTCGTCGGTGGTGCCGCTGGTGCGGTGGGAGGCAGCGGGGCGACGGTCTCGCTCTCCGGTGACGTGGGAGGCCGGCGCTGCACGGCGCGCGCCGGGGGCGCGGCAGGGACCGTCATCGGACCTGTCGCGCCGCGCTCGGCCGCCACTTGCCGGCTCATCGCGCCGACTCCAGCACTCGCTGGTAGACCCCAAGGTCAGCGGTGACGCGCCGGACCAGAACGGGTGACGGTGGCAGCGGTGGCAGCACGTGTCCGGCTGGTCCTCCCGTTCCCCCGCCGCTTGCGCGGTCGCGGCGTGTGGCATCGCCGGCCTCAAGCAGCCCCCGGATGAAACGGTGGGAGTACGCGTGGTACTCCCGCGCCGCCGCGAGCGCTGCCTGCATCGCCTCGGTCGTGTAGACCTCCGCCAGCGCCAGGACCACGCGCAGATGCTTCCCGGCGTTGTTGTACTGCTGCGCGACGAGCCCGTCGACGAACGCGGCGTGGTCCGGGAACCGCTGCAGGAAGACGTGGGCCAACAACGCTTTACTCCGCGGCTGGTCACTGCGCCCGTTGGGGAGCCCGGCGTAGTGCACCGGGTCGAGTACGGTGCTGCCCTTGCGCGTCGCCAGCGCGTGACGGGCGACCTCTTGGCCATGCTGGTCGCGGATGAGCAGGTGCGTCCCGCGGCTGGGGCGGAGCCAGACCTGTTGGGCGGCGTACTGCCAAGGCACCGAGTAGCGGGTGCCCCCGAACGAAACCAAGCAATCCCAGCTCACCTTGCGCACCTCCTCGTGGGTGCCGACGAACAGCCGCGTGGGCAGCGGCGTCAGGCAGGCACGCTCCCCGCCCGCCCGCGCGAAGCGGTCGATGGGGCGCTCGCCGGTCGTCCCGTGGATCTGGTGGTCGAGTTCCTGGCTGTACGCCACCAGCGCCCGCGCAAAGTCGTCCAGGTCCACCCACGCGCCGCCCTTAATGACGTGTTGTTCGAGCGAGAAGAACGGCCGCTCGACCTTGCCTTTGGTGCGCGGCCGGTTGGGGTGGCAGGCGATGGGCTGGACGCGGTAGTGCCCGCATAGCTCCAGGAAGTGGCGATTCCACGCGAAGCGCACTGGGTTGGCGTTGGTCACGAACGCGCGCGGGTTGTCGACCAACAGCTCCTGCGTCGTGCCCCCGAAGTAGCGCCAACTGGTCTCCAGCGCCTCGAAGATGGCCGGCTGGGTCTCGACCAGGCTGGGCAGGAACAGCTTGCGCCGGGAATAGCCGAGCGTGAGCGAGAAGACCACCACCTTGGTCGCCAGCCCGCCCAACAGCACGGTGTAGGGCGACCAGTCGAACTGCGCCTGCTGCCCGGGCGCGGTCTCGAACCGCACCGTCAGCCGCGGGTCGGGCCGGCCCTCCCGGCGGCGGCGCAGGTAGGCGTAGAGCGCGGTGGCGCCGCCGGCGTACCCCAGTTTGCGGAGCTCCCGCAGGATGCGCGAGCCGATGAAGCGATTGGCCACCACCATCCGCTCGATCTCGGCGGCGAACGGCCCCAATTGCGGGTTCGGGCGTGGTGGCCGCTGATACTTTGGCGGCCCCTCCCGCCGCAGCGCCAGCCGCACCGTGTTGCGTGCCACGCCCAATTCGGCGGCAATGGCCTTGATGGACTTGCCTTGGGCGTGCAAATAGCGAATCGTCGTCCATCCCTCCACGGACAGCATCTCCTTTCGTGTTCTCCTCAGCGCGTGCTGTGAGCACAACGCCGAGGCCGATACTCGCCGCTCGGAGGGTCAGATTTCAGGCGAAGAGGGGGTTAGATTTCAGGCGACGCCAACAGGTTGCGGTCTGACGAGATCCGCCGCCTGCATGTCGGCTGTATCCGCTGGCAGCAGGGGCAGCGCGGTCCTGTGGGTGAGGGGAACCGGCAGCCGGCGACCTTGCACGCCAGACAGGGTGTGGCCGCGACCAGCGCCCCGGGCCCCGCCTGCGCGGCTCGCGCCGGAAGCGATGGGGATGCAGGCGGCGCGGGCGGCCAGGGCGCAGCGGGAGGTCACGTCGCCCCGGACCGCCCGAAGGCTGCGGTGTGCTGGCTCGACGTCCCGGTGCACAAGCAGGGCGGCGTCTTCATCAAGCCGGTGGATCGGGTCGTGGGCGAGGCCATCGCCGCCTGGGAGGCCGTAAGGCCGGAACAACCCCTGGCGGTGGAC
>JBOGSY010000218.1:0-3823 GCA_050691915.1 Candidatus Limnocylindria bacterium
CCACCCGGACCTGGTGCTGCGGGCCGGCCGCGACCTGCTGGCCTGGCTGCACGATCCCGATCGCGACGACTTCTGGCTGTTCGACAGGCTGATTGAGAGCGAGCGAAGCCTGGGGCTGCGCTCGACCTTCCTGTTCGCCGCGGTCGCCAGCCACGGCGCCTCCGGCTCGCGCCACGACGTGCACTACGACCTGGGCTGGCCGCGCTTCCGGTCCCTGCTGGCGACCCTGCGCGGCCTGGAGGTGGAGATCGGTCTGCACGCCAGCTACGGGGCCCACCGCTCTGCCGCCCGGCTGGCCGCCGAGCGCCGGCGGGTGGAGGAGCTGGCCGGGGTGACGGTGGCCGGCGTGCGCCACCATTACTGGCACCTGGGCGCCGACCCGGACGCCACCCTGCGCGCGCACGAGGAGGCCGGCCTGTCCTACGACTCGTCACTGGCCTTCAACGACCGGCCGGGGCTGCGGCGTGGGATCGCGCTCCCCTTCCGACCCTGGGACGCCGCGCTGGGCCGCCCGCTGCGGGTCCTGCAGCTTCCCGTCCTGGCCATGGATGGTTCGCTGTTCGGCGACGGCGCGGGCGCGGAGGCGGCGGCCGACGAGCTGTGGCAGGCGATCGAGGAGGTGCGGACCGTGGGCGGGCTGGCCGTCCTGGACTGGCACGTGCGCGCTTCGTTCCCGGCCAACCGGCCCTTCCGCGCCTGGGCGGAGTGCTACCAGCTGACCCTGCGGCGGCTGGCGGCGGCGCGCGATCTGTGGGTCACCGACCTGGGGTCGATCGAAGCCTGGTGGCGCCGCCGCGAGGAGCTGCTAAACCCCCACCCGTAGGCCGCGGGCTAGTAGGCGCCGCGCCCGCCGATGACGGCCCCGAAGGTCCGGGCCGCGATCGATGCGTCGAGCGCGAAGCCCCGGTTGCGCACGTACTCGACGTCGAAGGCGAGGCGCTCCTCGAAGGTGCGGTCCGAGCGCCCGTTGACCTGCCACAGCCCCGTCACGCCGGGCCGCACGGACAGGATCGCGCTCGCCTCCTCGCGCCCGTTCAGCTCGCCGGGGATATAGGGACGCGGGCCGACCAGCGACATGTCACCCAGCAGCACGTTGACCAGCTGCGGCAGCTCGTCCAGCGAGGCGCGGCGCAGGAAGACGCCGACCCGCGTCCGCCGCGGGTCGTCGCGCAGCTTGCGGTGGGTGTTGTACTCGAGGACGCGCTCCTCGTCGACGGTCAGCAGCTCCTCGAGGTGGTGGTGGCTGCCGTCGCGCATGGTCCGGAACTTCAGGACGGTGATGGGCTGTCCGTAACGGCCGATGCGATGGCAGCGGTACAGGATCGGCAGGCCGGAGTCGATCCCGATGGCGACCGCGATGAGGAGGAAGATGGGGGCCAGGATGATCAGGAGCACGGCGGATACGCCGATATCGAACAGCCGCTTCGCGAACCAGTAAACCAACTGGCCGAACGACGCGTTGCGGGCGGCAGCGACCGACCTCGGTTGGGTTACCTGCTCCAAAACCACTCCCTCCAGCGGTCGCTAAGGGAGCACGCGCATCCCACCCGCGGTGCCCTCGCGACCGGGGGCAAGTATACCGACGTGTCAAATCCCGCTGTCAGGGGCCGATGGTCCTGGTCATTCCGGCGGCCCGGCGAAGGTGCTCGCGAACCTAGAACGCCTCCAGGTAGCGCTCGACCTCCCAACTGCTGACCTGCATCCGGTACTCGTCCCACTCCTCGGCCTTGGCCTCCACGAAGCGCTCGAACACGTGCTCCCCCAGCGCCTCGGCGATGACCCGGTCCGCCTGCAGCTCGTCGAGCGCCTCGCGCAGCGTGCCGGGCAGCTGCTTGATCTTGCGGCTGGCCAGCTTGGCGGCGTCGAAGTGGTACAGGTTCTCCTCCACCGGGTCCGGCGGGGTGAGCTTGCGCTCGATCCCGTCCAGGCCGGCGGCCAGCATGGCGGCGAAGGCGAGGTACGGGTTGGAGGAGGGGTCCGGGCAGCGCAGCTCGACGCGCGTCGAGTTCAGCTGGCCGCGGCTGATCTGCGGGATCCTGACCAGCGCCGAGCGGTTGATCCGCGCCCAGCCGATGTAGACCGGGGCCTCGTAGCCGGGGACGAGCCGCTTGTAGCTGTTCACCAGCGGGGCGAGGACGGCGATCATGCCGCGCGCGTGCTCCAGGATGCCGGCGATGTAACTGCGGGCGATGGGCGACAGGCCGTAGGCATCCTTCTCGTCGGCAAAGGCGTTGCGCCCCTTCTTGACGTCCCACAGGCTCTGGTGGGTGTGCATCCCCGAGCCGTTGATCCCGAAGAACGGCTTGGGCATGAAGGTCGCGTACAGGCCCTGGCTGGCGGCGACCGCCTTGAGGGTGGTCTTGAAGGTGACCGCGTTGTCCGCCGTGCGGAGGGCATCGGCGTACTCGAAGTCGATCTCGTGCTGGCCGGTGGCGACCTCGTGGTGCGCCGTCTCGACCTTGATCCCGAAGGCCTCGAGGTCGTTCATCATCTCCTTGCGGACCTCGGTGCCCAGGTCCTCGGACAGGTCAAAGTAGCCGGCCGCGTCGTGGGGCAGGGTCTCGACATCGGTCTCGTTGCGGCGAAGCAGGAAGAACTCCAGCTCCGGGCCGGTGTTCAGGACGTAGCCCAGCTTCTTCGCCCGCTCGATCTGCCGCCGCAGCACCCAGCGCGGGTCGCCCGGGAACGGATCGCCGTTGGGCGTGAAGACGTCGCAGATGACCCGGGCCGCCCCGGTGGGCAGGTCGCGGCCGCCGGGGTCCCGGCCCGGCTCCCATGGGATGGCCGCGAAGGTCGACAGGTCGGGCACCAGGAACATGTCCGACTCCGCGATCCGGGCGAAGCCCTCGATGCTGCTGCCGTCGAACCACTTGCCGTGCTCGACCGCCTCCTCGAGCTGGTGCATCGGCACCTGCACCGACTTGACGTGCCCCACGATATCGGTGAACTGCAGGCTGACGAAGCGCAGGTTGCGCTCCTCGGCGAGCTTGAGGGCGGCGGTGAGGTCCTTGCTGGCCATGCGAAACAACACTCCTGTGGTCGGGAGGATCTTGGCGGAACCCGGTCAGGCTATCCGTCCGGGACCGATGGCGGGGCGTGTCTGGCCGCGGGCGCGGTCCCCATTCTTTGTGCGGATTGCACAAGCAGGCGGGGTGCAGGCGGGCTGCCGCCTGGATCGCCCTCTCCTTGGCAGACCCCGGTTGCGCAGCACGGGTCGCACGGAGCCACAGCCGCACGGCCGGGGTCCGACAGTCCAACCGATGCCGGCAAGCTGCCACTGGATTGGCGCCCCCTCGGCAGACCCCTGCGACAGTCCCGACCGGCCTCCCGGTGGTACGGTGCGCGGCGCATGCGGATCCTGGTGACGGACGGCCACTTCAAGCACACCCTCGGCATCGTGCGGGCCCTCGGCGCCGAGCACGAGGTGCTCGTGGCGGCCCCACGGCGGCTGGCGATGGCCGGCGTCTCGCGGCAGACGCGCAGGCTGCTGATCGCACCGCCGACCGCCGCCGGCGACCGTTACGTCGAGTGGCTGGACGGGGCGGTGCGGCGTCACCGGATCGACCAGGTCATGCCGGTCGGCGCCGCCGCCTGCGGGCTGCTGAGCCGGCACCGCGACCGCTGGGAGCCGGCAACCAGGATCGTGGTCGCCGCGCCGGAGCAGATGCGGCGCGCGCTGGACAAGCGCCTGGCCATCCAGCTGGCGGCGGAGGCCGGAGTGGCGGTGCCGCGGACGGTCGAGCCGGCAGGGCTGGACGAGGTGGACGCGGCAGCCGCGGAGGTCGGCTTCCCGCTGGTCATCAAGGCCCCGCTGGAGGGGACC
>JBOGSY010000219.1:0-3819 GCA_050691915.1 Candidatus Limnocylindria bacterium
ACGTGCTGGTGCGCACGGCCGAGGCGCTCTGCCGGCTGCGCCGCGGGCGCGAGGCGCTGGGCCCGGCCGGCGAGGCGGCCGCGCTGTTCAGCCAGCTCCGCCGCGAGCGCGACGCTGCCGAGGCCCGCTACTGGCTGGCCTTCGCCCACCACCTGGCCGACAACAGCGCGGAGGCGCGGACGATCCTGCGCGGGCTGCTGGGCGCGGTGCGCGACGGGATGGCCGTCCAGCCCGACTTCCAGTTCCGGGTCCTGGTCGCGCTGGCCAACGTCGAGGGCTGGGAGGGCCGCCACCCCGAGGCGCTCGCCTACCTCGAGGAGGCACGCGGCCTGACGAATGACCTGGATGACTGGCGGCGGGCGGCGCTGCTCCACAATCTGTCACGCACGTACGCGGGGGCGGGCGACGACGAGGCCGCCTACCGAACGGGCAGCCAGGCGCTGGCGCTCTTCCAGGCGATCGCGGCCCGGCGCGAGGTGGCCTCCATGGAGAACACGCTGGCCCTCACGCTGGTGCGGCTGGGGAACGTGCCGCGGGCGCGCGAGATGGCCGATGCGGCCCGCCTGCACGCGGACACGCTGCCCGACACATCCTTCCTCTCCTTCGTGCGGGAGACGGAGGCGCAGATCGCGCTGGCAGCGGGCGACCTGCCGGCCGCCCACACCCACCTCGATGCGGGCGCCCAGGCGGCCGAGGCCACCGGCAACCGGGAGGCGGCGGCCGCCATCCACCGGACGCGGGCCCGGGTGCTGGCCGCCGAGGGCCGCAAGTCCGAGGCCCTGGCCGAGCTGGAGCGGGCCGCGGACGGGTTCCGCGAGCTGCAGATGCCGGGGCGCCTGCGCCCGGTGCTCTCGGAGTGGGCCGACCTGCTCAGCGCCGAGGGGCGCACCGAGGAGGCCCTCGCCCGCTACCGCGAGGCGCTCGCCCTGGCGCAGGGCGCCTAGCCCTCACCACATCAGGGCAGAGGGGCAACCGCCAGGTAGATCTCGGTGCTGCCGGTGGCTGAGGCGCTGCCGATCTCCATGTAGTAGTGCAGCGCGGCGTCCCGGTACAGGAGAGCGACGTCCCAGGTGCGGCCCGAGATCGGGAAGTCGTCGGCGGTGATGGCCGGCAGGTCGCCGTCGCGCTCCCAGGTCAAGCCGTCGTCGGACCAGGCGGCCCCGCGCCGGTTCAGGTCGCCCCCGGCGTAGAGCATCACCAGGCCGCGCGGCGTCACCGCCACCCGCGGGCGATCCAGCCCGTCGAGCTCCCACCCGCGCTCCGCGCGGAGCACCGGCTGGGGGTGCTTGGTCCAGGTTGCCCCGTCGGCGGAGGTCGCCAGCCCGATGGCGCCGCTGCCGCGCGGCCGGTCCAGGGCGGCGTAGTACATCAGGTAGCCGTCCTCGGTCCGCACCACGCTCGGCCAGGCGAGGCCGCCGGCGTCCCACTCACCCTCCGCGCCGGCCGACAGGATCGGCTCCGGCTCAACCGTCCACGGCCCGTCCGGGCCGGGTGCCGTCGCCCGGCCGAGGGCCCACGGGGTCGAGGTGTTGACCGACTGGAAGATGAGCACCCAGGTGCCGTCGTCGGCCACGAAGCCTGTCGACACGTCCGCGCCCGGCTCGGCGAACGGCACCTCGTCGCTGGTCAGGGCCGGCTCCGGCGAGGCCAGGGTCCAGTTGTTGCCGTCGCTCGACACCAGGTGCGGCATCCGCACCGGGCCGGGCCAGGCGGTGAACACGTTGGCAAACATGTGCAGCTCGCCGTCGTGCTCGATCACGGCCCCCGGGTTGATGTAGCGCTCGTCCAGGCCGGTCAGCTGGCGCGCGACGGTGGGTCGGTCGCCGCCCGGGAAGGTGAAGGAGAGGCTGGCGGGCAACGGCTCCGGGCTGTCCGCCGGCGACGGCGTGGTCAGCGCCGAAGGTGGGCTGGACGCTCCGGGGGCGCAGGCCGACAGGGCCAGGCCGGCCGCCAGAGCCAGTCCGGCGGCACGCAGGGGCGACGATTTGGGAGGCATCGGTCCCTCTGAGCTGGTCTACTATTACGGATCCGTACTGGTTACTACGGTTCCGTAAGACATGAGGTTCATCGCCCGATGCTGGAGGCGACACCCAGGCGCCTTTCGCTGCTCTACCAGCTCTACCTGGCCAGCCAGGCGTCGCGCCGGTTCATGAAGCTGGCGCTGGCGGGTGAGGGCATCAGCGGCGAGGAGTACGCGCTGTTCAGCTACCTGTACGCCAACGGCCCGCGCACGCTCAGCCAGGCCGCTCGCGACCTGGGGATGGCCGTCACCAGCCTGGCCACCGTGATGGAGCCGCTGATCGCGGGCGGCGAGGTCGAGCGCCGGCCGCACCCGCGCGACCGAAGGGCCCGGCTGTTGGCGCTGACCGATGCCGGCCGGCAGCGGCTGCTGTCCGCCATGCCGGCGTTCAGCGCGGCCTATCGAGCGCTGCTCGACGAGCTCGCCACGGGCGGGGCCGACCCGGAAGGGATCTACGCGGCCCTCGACCAGCTGCGCGCGGGCCTGGAGCGCAGCGTCGAGCAACTGGCTGATGCGTCAGAGGTTATGACGCGGCAGGCGTGACCGCCGTCGTCACGATGCGCCGTCCTCCGGCTCCAGCACGACCACGGGGATTCGGCGCCGGGTGCGACGCGGGTACTCGGCGTAGGCCGGGTCGATCGCGGCGAAGCGCGCCAGCAGCTCGTCCCGCTCCGCGCCCGTGGTCTCGCGCGCCCGGACCCTGACGCTTCGGCCGCGGCGGGTCACCGATGCCGCCGGATCCGTCGCCAGGTTGAGCCACCAGGCCGGATGGCGGTCATCGCCTGCGTGCGAGGCGATCACCGCCCAGCCGCGCCCATGTGACAGGTACTGGAGCGCCGCCGTCCGCGGCTCGCCGCTCCGACGGCCGACGGTGGTGAGCAACAGGATCGGCATGCCGTTGAGGCGGGTACCGAGGCGCCCACCGCTGAGGCGAAGCAGCTGTCGATGCACCCACCAGGCGGCGCGGACGGCGGGGGAGAGTCGCACGGCGGCCACGCGGTCAGGGTACACGCCGGGGCGGTGCTATCCTCGCCGGGCGTTCACCGTCGCGCCTGGCGCGGGTGATGCATCGGGAGGCCTGCACCGTTCTTGAGGAGAGCGGCGGGCCCCGCCACGAGGATCCCATGGTGGCGACCGGGCGGCAGCACCAGGACGCGATCCTGGCGCGCCGCATCCGCTCCGGCGACCGCGAGGCGGTTGGCGAGCTGTATGACGCCTACGCGGGCGTGGCGCTGGCCGTTGCGATGCGGCTGGTCCGCGACCGCGGGGCAGCGGAGGACGTGGTGCATGACGCGTTCGTGGCGGTCTGGCAGAAGATCGACCGCTTCGACGTGGCCGCCGGCAGCCTGCGCAGCTGGCTCCTGACCATCGTTCGCAACCGGGCGATCGACCGCCTGCGACGGACGCGCCCGGCCGAGGACGTCGACGCCCTCGACGCCCGATCGCTGCTGCGCTCCACGCCGAACCCCACCTGGGACGCGGCGCTGGCGGCCCTGGATCGCGGCGCGCTGGCCGCGGCCCTGGCGCGCCTCCCCGACGAGCAGCGGGAGGCCGTGGAGCTGGCGTACTTCGGTGGCCTGACCTACCGGGAGGTGGCGGTCCGGACCGGGGTGGCCGCCGGTACGGCCTCGGGCCGGCTGCGGCTGGGCCTGAGCAAGCTGCGCGAGTCGCTGGCGGGCACCCGCGAGGTACCCGACGGACCGATGCGCGCCGGCGCGGCGGCGCGCGAAGGGGAGCCCAGGTGACCGGCCCGTCCGGCTGCGCGGACGTCGACGAGCTGGCGGGCGCCTGGGCCATGG
>JBOGSY010000220.1:0-3764 GCA_050691915.1 Candidatus Limnocylindria bacterium
AGCTCCTCGAGGCTCATCTCCCGGCCGGCCAGCTGGCGGCGATGGAAGGCCTGCACGGCGGCGTGCAGGGCACGCCCGTAGGCCATCTGGTGCGACGCCGGCGTCGGAATCCGGATCAGGTGGGCGAACCGGTAGCGGGCGGGGCACTCGAGGTAATCGCCGATCTGGCCATAGCTCAGCGACAGCTGGCGATCCGCCAGCGACGGGCGTCCGGGAGCGCGTGGGGCCACCGCCGGCGCCTGGTTGCGCGCCAGCCGCTCTGCCACGGAGGGGCGCAGCGTCTCCGCCGGCGTGGCCGGCGGCAGGTCCAGCGCCTCCAGCACGAACTGGCTCATCCGGCGCGCAACGCGGCCGCCATAGTCCCGGGCCCAGGACAGGACGAGCCCCTCGCGGGCGCGGGTCATGCCCACGTAGAACAGACGGCGCTCCTCGCCAAGGTGATGATCCCCCGCCGGCGGCGGCTCGCGGACGAGATCCGCCGGCAGCGGGAGCAGGTCGCCGCGGGTGCGGGTGGGGAACCGATCGTCCACCAGCCCGACCATGTGCACGATCGGAAACTCCAGCCCCTTGGCCTTGTGATAGGTCAGGACATGGACCGCGTCGCCCTCGTCCGGCTCCACGTCCACCGTGGACGGATCGTCGCCGGCCTCCATCAGGGTGTCCAGCTGCGCCACCAGGAACGGCAGGCGATCGTCGCGCAGCAGCGCCGACTGGCGCCGCACGATCTCGAAGAAGCGCCCCACGTTGGCAAGCCGCTCGTCGCCGTGCTCGCGCGCTTCCCTGGCCAGGCGGCCGAGCCAGCCGCTGCCGTTGATGAAGTGGTAGAGGATCTCCCCGGTGGTGCGTTCCACGCTCATGGACCGATGCTGGTCCAGGCTCGCCAGCAGGCGTTGCACGACCTCCAGCGCGCGGCGGGAGAACGACGAATCGGAAAGATTCTCCGCCGCCTGCCGCAGCGCTGTCTCCAGGCTCGTCCGCCGCCGGCCGGCGGCGTTCAGGGCCCGGGTCACGTCGACCGGATCGAGCCCGAAGACCTCCGCCGTCGCCAGGTCGTAGCAGCTCACCGAGTCGTCCGGGTCGTTGACCGCTCGCAGGAAGCTGACCAGCAGACGGACCTCCGGCTGGCGGTAGAGCCCGGCCGTGCCCGAGAAGCGCCACGGAACGCGCGACATGTTGAGCGCGCGCAGGAACGGGTCCGCGTCGCGGTTGGTGCGCACCAGGATGGCGTGGTCCCCGGCGCGGCGGCCGGCGCGCAGCGAGGCGGCGATGCGCTCCGCGACGGCGTCCGCCTCGTCCGAGACGGTGTCGAAGGCCAGCAGCTCGATGGGCTCCTCCGCGGCCGCGGCCTTCGCGAGTTGGGCGCGGGCCACCAGGCGCTTGTCGAGCCCCTCCCTCGCCTCCAGGCGGTCGGGGTCGTTGTGGCGGATCAGCCGGTGGGCGGCGTCCAGGATCGGCTGGCGGCTGCGGAAGTTGTCGGTCAGCACCACCCTCGCGGAACGCGGGTAGGCGGCCCTGAAGCCCAGGATGTTGGACAGGGCGGCGCCCCGGAAGCGGTAGATGCTCTGGTCGTCGTCGCCGACGACCGTCACGTTCGCGGTTGGCGAGCCGGCGAGCAGCCTGACGAGCTCGAACTGGGCGTGGTTGGTGTCCTGGAACTCGTCCACCAGGATGTAGCGGAAGCGGCGCCGCTCCACGTCGAGCACGGCCGGATGGTCGCGCAGCAGGCGCAGGGCGAGGCTCACCTGGTCCCCGAAGTCGATGCGGTCCGTGCCGCGCATCAGGCCCTCGTAGGCCTCGTACAGCGCCGCCAGCTCGGACTGCTGGGCCGCCTCCTCGACCAGGGCGGCGTCGTCCGGCGCCGCCGCCGCCCGTGCGGCGATGGCGTCCGCGGCGGCGCGGTACTGGGCCGGGGTCACGTCCTCGTCGCGGGCGCGGCTGATGAGCGTCACCAGCGCGTGCAGGAAGCGGGTCGGATCGCCCAGGGGGCGGTATCGGTCCAGGGGCAGGTCGAACAGGTGCTCGCGCAGGAAGATGATCTGCTCCGCGCGGGACAGGACGGTCGAGCGATCCGAGAGGCCCGCCTCCAGCGCGTGATCCCGCAGCAGCCGATCGCCGAAGGCGTGGAACGTGCTGATCACCGCGTCCGTGAAGCCGTACGGTACCAGGCGGTCCACCCGTTCCGTCATCTCCAGGGCCGCGCGATCCGTGAAGGTGAGGGCCAGGATCTCGCCCGGCCTGGCTCGCTTCTCGGCGATCAGCCAGGCGATCCGGCGCGTGATGACGGTGGTCTTGCCGGTCCCCGCCCCGGCCACGATCAGCAGGGGGCCGTCGCCGTGAGTCACTGCCTTGCGCTGGCGCGCGGTCAGGTCGGCCAGTAGCGGCGGCTGGATCCGAAGGTGGGGGCGCCGGCGCGGCGGTGGAGCCGCCAGCTCCTCGAAGATCGGGAGCTGGTCGGGGGACGGGACGACCGCTGGCACGTCGTCGATGGTAGCCCACGAGGCATTCACCGGACCGTTATCAGCCGCTTACCGGACACCTCGCCTGTCGCGCTGCCAGCCGGAACGGGCGGAGCGCGTAGCGGGCGCGGGACGCCGGAGCATGACGGGGGGCGTGCATGCGGCTCCCCTTGTGCCGAGGCGATCGCGGGGCGTAAGGTGGCACGGCTGCCTGGCAGCCTCGAGGGGAGACCACGGGATGCCCGAGCTCATGCCGCGCGAACTGCTGGAGGTCACTGCCCAGGGAATCACCGCCGTCCTGGCCACCTGGCTGGGCCTGACGGTCCTGGTGCGATCCCCTGCCAGTCCGGCTGCGCGCGCCTTCAGCCTGCTGACCCTGTTCCTGGTCACCTGGAGCGTGGCGATCATCGTCCAGCGCTTCGCCGAGGCCGCCGTCGTCGACCGGGTGGCCAACGGCTTCGAGGAGATGGCCGCGTTCCTGGTGATCGCGGCCACCCCTAACGTCGCCATCGCGATCTCGGCCGAGGGCCTGTGGACGCGCCTCCAGCGCCTGACCGTCTTCGGCTCGTACGGCCTGGCGGTGCTGATGGGCCTGCCGGCGGTGGTCAACCCGGACGCCAAGTTCGCGATCACCCCGCCCCACTTCGAGGTCTCCGGCATCCCGGGCGAGGTGTTCGGCTGGGCATGGATCGTGGTGCGGATGCTGATCTTCGCCTCCGCCCTGGCCTGGATCATCCTGGCCCTGCGCCACGCGGGCAACGACGTCGCGCGCCAGCGACAGCTGAAGGTGGCCCTGTTGACGGTCGGGCTCGGCGCGGCCGGAGGCATCGCCCGCTTCACGCCGCCCCTGTCCGACACCGATCGGTGGCTCGGCGTGTCGCTCATCACCCTGTCGGTGGTGGTCGCCACCTACGCCGTCTTCGCGCAGCGGATCTTCTTCTCGGCCGACGTCGCGGCGCGTACCTTCCGGTACTCGGTCGTGACCGCCTTCGCCGTGACCGCCTATGTCGGGATCCTGGTCGGGGGCGACCGCGTGGTTCGGAACCTGCTGGGCATCGAGCTGCCGCTGGTCACGGCCATCGGCCTGGTCGCGACCGTCGCCCTGTTCGAGCCCGTGGCCAACCTTGTGCGACGCCGCGTGCTGGGCCAGCAGGGGCGGGAGGCAAGCTATCAGCGCCTGCTCCGCGCGCTCGGCGAGTCCGTCTTCACCGCCCAGCGGCCGACGACCAGCATCGAGCCGGCCCTGGCCCGCCTGAGCCGCACCTTCCGCTCGGCCGGCGCCCACGCCACCGACTCCGCCGGCAGCCG
>JBOGSY010000221.1:0-3738 GCA_050691915.1 Candidatus Limnocylindria bacterium
CAGACGTCGACGCAGGATGCGTCCTTGACGCCGATGCATGGCTCGGTGATGACGTAGGTCATGCGGCGTACTCCCTCGCGCGGGGCGACTTGTGCGGCGAGCTCTGAGGATACACCGATGAACGGGGCCGGCAATCGGCATGCCCCTCGTGGTCGCTCAGCCGCTCGCCAGCTCCACCGCCGACCGCTCGGCCCGCAGCCGGGCGAAGCCCGGCTTGATCTGCTCGTTGATGATCCGCAGCCGGCCGTCGAACGGCCAGAAGGCGCTCTTGATGGCGTTGAGGGTCAGCCACTCGATCTCGTCCAGTCCGATCCCGAAGGCTTCGACCAGGGCCGCGAACTCGCTGGAAAGCGAGATCCCGCTCATCAGCCGGTTGTCGGTGTTGACCGTGACCCGGAAGCGCAGCCGGCGCAGCAGGTCGATGGGGTGGCCGGCCACGCTGGGGGCCGCGCCGGTGTGCACGTTGGAGGTCGGGCACATCTCCAGCGGGACCCTGCGATCTCGGACGTAGGCGGCCAGCCTGCCCAGCGCCACCCGGCCGTCGTCGCGGACGGTGATGTCGTCGACGATCCGGACACCATGGCCCAGCCGCTCGGCCCCGCACCACTGCAGCGCCTCCCAGATGGAGGGGAGGCCGAACCCCTCGCCGGCATGGATCGTGAAGTGGAAATTCTCGCGGGCGATCAGGTTGAAGGCATCCAGGTGGCGGCTGGGCGGGAAGCCCGCCTCCGGCCCGGCGATGTCGAAGCCCACCACCCCACCATCCCGGTGACGCACGGCCAGCTCCGCGATCTCGACCGAGCGCGCCGCCTGGCGCATGGCGGTGATGATCAGGCCCACGCTGATCGGCCGGCCCTCGGCCCCACGCCGCAGCCCGGCCAGCATCGCCTCGGTGGCCCGGTCCAGCGAGAGGCCGCCTTCGGTCAGCAGCTCGGGCGCCATGCGCACCTCGGCATACACCACGCCGTCGGCGGCAAGGTCCTCCACGCATTCGGCCGCCACCCGCTCGATCGCCTCCGGCGTCTGCATCACCGCCACCGTGTGCCGGAAGCCCTCCAGGTAGAGCTCCAGGCTCTTCCGGTCCGCCCCGCGGGTGAACCAGCGCCCGAGCTCGTCGGGGTCGGTGGTCGGGAGCTCGCCATAGCCCGCGTCCCGCGCCAGCTCGATCACGGTCGCCGGTCGCAGGCCGCCGTCCAGGTGGTCGTGGAGCAGCACCTTGGGGGCGCGACGGATCGTTGACGGATCGAGCGGCGGGCGCGAGTCGGTGGCCATGCTTGGCGGGCAGCCTAGCGGTCCGGGGCCGGTCCCGACAAGGTACGCTCTGCCCATGCCGACCCTGCCCTGGGACCTCGCCCACCGCCCGCTGATCGTCGCGGCGGCCACCCCGCTGCGCGACGGGGGGGCAATCCTCGACGAGGCTGCGGTGTGGCCGATGGTGGGCTTCCTGACCGGCCACGGCGCAGACGGCATCTTCGCCTGCGGGACCACCGGCGAGGGAATTCTCCTCTCGCTCGAGGAGCGCCGGCGCGCAGCCGTCCTGTTCCGGGCCGCGCTGACCGATGGCCTGCTGATTCTGCACTGCGGCGCCCAGACCACGGCCGACACCTGCGCCCTGGCCGCGCATGCCGCCGAGATCGGGGCCGATGGGGTGGCCGTCATCCCGCCGCCCTACTTTCCGCTGGACCCCGACGCGCTGACCGCTCACCTCGTCGCCGCCGCCGCCGCGGCGGCACCGCTCCCCTTCTTCATCTACGCCTTCGCCGCCCGCAGCGGCTACGGGGTGCCGGTGGAGGTCGTGGACCGGGTGGCCGCCGCGGCGGACAACCTGGCCGGGCTGAAGGTGAGCGAGGCACCCTTCGCCAGGGTGGAGCCCTACCTGGAGCTTGGCCTGCCGGTGCTGGTTGGCTCCGAGCCGCTGATCAGCGCGGCGGTTGCGCGCGGCGCCAGCGGCGCCGTTTCGGGGCTGGCGGCCGCCTTTCCCGACGTGGTGCGCGAGGCGCTCGACGCGCCGGACGATGCCGCCGCTGCGCGGCTGGCCGCGGTCCGCGGCGCAATGGAGGCGCAGCCGTTCATCGCATCGGTCAAGCACGTGCTCCGGCGGCGCGGCGTGCCGGTGGGCGCTGACATGCGCGCGCCCATGCGCCCGCTCAGCTCCGCGGAGGTATCGGCCCTGGACGCCAGGCTGGCGACCCTGGACCTACCCTAGCTCTCGACCGACGCGGAGAGCTCCACCCAGTCCGCTCGCCAGGGGGCCGGCTCGAAGGGAGGGCCGAAGTAGGCCCGGATGCGCCAGATCAGGCCGTCCTTCATCTTGATCAGCTGGATGATGTGCCACTCGCTGCCGTCCGGGTAGGTGGCGCGCCCCACGACCGCGTACTCGTCGCCGGTGCCGCTGATGTGCAGCGCGCTGAACGACGGGCTGAGGACCCACCGGTCCTCCGCGCCCATGACCATGTCGACCTTCGGCAGCGGCGATCCCATGTTCTCGGTGAAATGCCTGAGGATGGCGCGCCGGTTCACCTTGCCCACGATCCGCTCCCCGGACTGCGGATATCCCTCCTGGAAGTCGTCGTGGAGCGTCTCGTCCTGGGCATCGAGGTCACCGGACTGCAGGGCGCGCACGTAGCGGTCCACCGTGGCGCGATGTCCCTCGGGCATGGCTCGTCCTCTCTTGTGGGCTCAGCCGGACTCGCCGGGGTCGGTCGCCACCGCCATCTGGCCGCCGCTGGCGATCCCGGTCTGACGGTGGAAGGGCGCAGTGGCCGCGTCGTTCATCTCGAAGCGACTCGGCGGCGCGTCCGCCGCCAGCCTGGCGATCTCGTCCTCGGTGAGCTCGTACCCGAAGCGGATGGCGGCCACGTTCTCGTCCACGAAACGCCTTGGCAGCGACCCGCGGATCGCCTCCTCGTCGAAGTCGATGTGCGCCAGGCGCAGCAGCCGGCCGAGGGCGATCATGTTGCCGAACAGCTCCTTGCCGAAGTGCTCGCTGCCCAGCGATGCGAACGGGATCTGCTCGTCGCCCGGCCGGCCCAGGCCCAGGTCGGTCACCACCTTGCGCCCGCTGATACGCAGGTGCCCCTTGTCGGCCAGCTTGAGCATGATGTCCGCCTCCTCCACCACCGGGTTGGCGATGGGCGCATCGTCGAAGATCACGAAGGCGTCGGACATGCTGCCGCGAACGCTGGAGTCGTAGTCGAACAGGACGGTCACCTGCTTGCCCATCCGGGCCAGCAGGGCACCCAGCACCCCGGCGATGACCCGCACGCCCTGCCCGCCCACCCCGTCGAGCGCGATCCTGGTGGCCATGGCCTAGCCCGATGCCTCCGGGTCGATGCCGGCCTCGCGCAGCGCGTCGGGCAGGCTGATCTCGCGCTTCGCCACCCGCAGCTTGAGGTCCGAAGGCAGCTGCTGCATCAGCGCCAGCTTGCGCTGCGCCTCCGCCCGCTTGGCCTCCTTGTCCGCACCCTCGGCGCTGGTCTGAGCCCCGCCGGGAGGCACCGCAGCCGGAGCCGGCGCGCTGGCGCCGGTGCGCAGCCACTCGGGGATCGGCAGCCCGGCGTCGGTCAGCGCCTGGTCGAGGCCGATCTCCTTCTTCGCCACGCGCAGCTTCACCTCGGCCGGCAGCTGGGCCATCAGCGCGGCCCGCTCCTGGGACTCCGCTCGGCGGCGCGCCTTCTCGTCCGCGCCGGCGGGGGTGGCGCCCGCGGCGCCGGGCGATGCCGCCACCGAGGCCAGCGG
>JBOGSY010000222.1:0-3728 GCA_050691915.1 Candidatus Limnocylindria bacterium
AAGCGCAAGCGCTCGTCCATCACCGAACTCTCTTTCCACGGCATCCACACCTTCCCCCTGCAATTGCAGGGGGAAGGTGTTACCCATGTGTCCGGCACGAACCGTCACCTGTGTCTCGGGACGCTCATCGCCAATACCGGCGCCGCGAAGACCTGACCTTCGCGGTCGGTAGCGCGCGCGGGGTTGGCGTGCCGCTCCGCACCGACCACCGAGGTCGGTGCTGGGAGCCAGGCACGCGGCCGCGCGCCCCAAAAGAAGAATGCTGCCGGGCGAGCAAGGTTCGAGCTTTGTGAGCCGGGTATGAGGCTTGCTAGGTCTCTCTGGGACCGGTCGAGCTGACGGTCGGGCGAGGTGAGGAAGATCCAACCCGATCAGCGCGGGCAGCGCCGCCATCGCGGCGATTCGCTCCGGGCGCGCCTCGGCATGCCCGTGGCGCCAGCCTGACCGCCCGCTTAATGGCGTCTTAAGTGGATGGCCGGATAGTCCGGACGCGCTCCCGCTTGAGTGCGCGAGCGGACGTCGAATCACACGGGACTATTCGCAATGAACATGCCTCGAGTCTGCAAAGCGCTGGCCCTTGCGGCCGTCGCGACATTCGCCGCGGGCAACGCGTTCGCGGCCTCCCAGGGGACCTTGGGCGCCACCTCCCAAGGCACCTTGGACATCACCTTGACGATCGATCCGCTGGTGCAGATCAGCGCCCTCGACGACATCCCTCTCGGCACGTACCTCGGAGGCGGTGACATGAGGGGGGTGGACGACCTCTGCGTCTACAGCAACAACGGTGGCTATGAGATCACCGCCACCGGGAACGGGGCCGGCCAGGCATTCGAGCTGACCGGAACCAGCAGCGCCACCATTTCCTATACGGTCGAATGGGCGACCAGCGCCGGCGCCGCAACGGGCACCGCCCTGCCGAGCGCCGTGCCCCTTGCCGGCCAGGGCGGAACCTTCACCACGCCCGACTGTGGCGGCGCCGATAACGCGCGCGTCATCGTGACGGTCGCGGACGCCGATCTCGCTGCGGCGCCCTCCGACGACTACACCGGGGTGCTCACGCTGCTGGTGGCCCCACAGTAGGCCGCGACGCCTGCTCGAAAGCCGGGTGAGCCCAGGTCGATGACCAGACTGCCGGCAGACGGAGCTGCGGCCTCGCCGCTGCCGCGTCTGCCGGCCGTCCCGCCTTTGGCCCGCGCCGGGTCGCGTGCTGGCCATTTGATCTGCGCCGGCATGATCGATCCCGCTCGCAGCCTGATCGGGCGGCGCGGTGGCGTGGAGGTCGGCCGCGGCGATGACTCGCGTTCCTTCATCCGCGAGGCAGAACGCAATCCGACGGTTCGAACCAGGCGGCGCCGAGCGCTGGGCGGCGCAGGGTGTGCGACCTCCGCGCTCGGATCTGGTCTGCGCTAGGAGGCGCCATGTCGTGTGGGCGCAGGCTGGTGCCCTGGATCTTGTGCTCGGGGGTGATGATCTATGCGCCGGCGCTGTCGGCTCAGGTTCTGATCAGCGGCCTGTCCGACCTTCAGTTTGGAAGCTGGAGCGGTGTCGGCGACCTGGAAGGCTCGGTCGATCACTGCGTCCTGGCCCGCCGGGGTGGACGGTACGCCGTCACAGCCACAGGCGTTGGTTCCGGAGGGGCGTTCGTGGTCGAGAACGGCCCCGGCACTTTGCCATTTCAGGTCGAGTACGACGATGGCAGCGGCTGGAGCCAGCTGGATCCAGGCGTCCAGCTCACCGGACAGAGAGGGGCACCAAACGTGGTCCAATTCTTGCGGTGCCTGATCGGTCGTCGGCCACCCGAGCGTGTTCGCGTGCGGTTCTCGGTACAGGACCTGGCCGCCGCCGTGGCAGGAAGCTACGGCGGATCCTTGACGCTGTTGATCACGCCGGAATGACCTGCGTCGTCGGGGCGCAAGAATAGCTCCTCACGTGTTGCACGGCGCGCGCTTCTCAACCGGCCCTTGCGCCGGGGCCTCCCCGATCAAGGATTGGGCCTCGGCCGTCTCCTTGAGCTTGGTCATGGCGGCGTGTGTGACCTCTGGCGTCGTCGCCGAGGAACCCGACGAGGGTCTGTTCCGCACGAGCATACCGGCTGGCTTCGAGGATCTGAGCGCGCCGCAGACATCGCTGGTCGACGTGTTCTTCCTGGGCCAGCGAGTCGATGTGGCCATGGCCACGTTCGCGCCGGGAAGCTTCGCTTTCGTCGATCCCGAAGCGGTGGTCCGGAGGCTGCCTCAGATCGCGCGTCCGGGCGCCATCACGCTGGCCCTGTCCGGCGACCTGGAGCCCCATGCGGCGCTGGTGTGCGGTACCCGGAGCCGGCCGGGCTGCGGCACGTTGCAGCCGGATGCCGCCGGGATCATCTTCGATGCCGACCAGTTCCGGGTCGACATCTTCATCGATCCGACGCTGCTCGCGCCTCAGCTCGCCCAGGCGCCGCGCTTCCTGCCTGCCCCCGAGGCGGGCTTCTCGGCGCTCGAGACCATTGCCGTGGCCGCCGCCGGGTCGACATCCGACGGCAGTGATTTCACCCTGCGGTCCTTCTCGCTCCTGGCCTATGACACCGGCCGGCTCACCACCGAGACGTCCGTCTCGTCAGCGGATGGCACCAACCTGGACGTCCTCGCCGGTGAGGTCGATCATCGGGGCTGGCGGTACATTGGCGGCCTGTATCGGACCGCGCTGTCCTCGTTGCTCGGGGAGCGGCGTCTCCTGGGAGCGGGCGCCGCAAGCTCCATCGAGACCCGGCTGGACCGGGAGCAGGTCCGCGGCAGCCCGATCACCGTGTTTCTGCCGACCCGGGCGCAGGTCGAGATTTTCCGCGAAGGCCGACTCCTGAGCTCGCAAGGCTATCCGGCGGGCAACCAGGTCGTGGACACGACCGCGCTGCCCGAGGGCGCCTACGAGGTCACGCTCCGGATCAGGCAGATTGACGGCTCGGTCCGTGAGGAGACGCGCTTCTTTGCCAAGACGGCCGCCGTGCCGCCACAGGGCGCACCCCGTTACGTGCTGGAGGCGGGCCTGCTCGGCACGGAAGGGGACGCGCCCTCCGACCTTACCGACAACGCGCCGGCCATCCATGGCGGCACCACGCATCGGTTGACCGAGTCCTTGGCGCTGGGTTCGGATCTGATCCTGAGCCTCCGAGAGCAGATCCTCGAGATCAGCGCATTCTACCTCGCCTCGTTCAGCACGTTTTCCCTCAGCACGCTCGGTGCCGCCGACGGCACCGTCGGCGTGAGCCTCAATGCCTATGGCCTCCTCGATCGTTTTTCCTACGGCGTCTCCGGCCGCCAGATGTGGGCGGACGACGATGGCGCCACCGATGGGGCGGTCGATCCTCTGAGCCTGGCCTCCGACGGCTCGACCCGACTCGACCTTTCGCTGAGCTACGCGTTCGCCGCTGGGCCACGCATCGGGTTTCGGGCGTCGTGGCACAGGCGGGATGGCGCGGACGGCCACTACGGGTTTGGCCCGACGTTGTTTTTGCCGCTGCCGCCACTGTTCCGCTCGAGGCTCGACTTGATGGCCGAAGCGACCCGGACGCAAGAGGAGACCCGGGCGGTGGTCCGGCTGCGCATGCTGTTCGATTCGCCCCGCTACACGATCAACAGCGAGCACGGCTATGTCGCAGGGTTCGGCGACGGTCGCGCGTCCCAAACCGGGATGCTGACCCGGGTGGACGCGTTCTGGAAGGACGAGGATCTGGTGCAGGGGGACCTGCGCGC
>JBOGSY010000223.1:0-3705 GCA_050691915.1 Candidatus Limnocylindria bacterium
GTTCCTGGCCTGGCTGGCGACGCGCGGCAGCGGCGACGGCATCCGCCTCCTGCGCGGGCACGCGGCCGAGATCCGGGGCCGCCACCTGGATCGGCTCCGCCGCAGCGGCAGCCTCGACCGGCGCCAGATGGAGGCGGTGGAGGCCACGACCGCGGCGATGCTCGGCGAGCTGCTGCATGCGCCCACCGTCCAGCTGCGCGCCGATGACGACGCCGCGGCGCTGGTGCGCCGCGTGTTCGGGATCGAGCCATGACCCGGCCCGAGTCGGTGCGCATCGGTACCCGCCGCAGCCGCCTGGCTCGGGCGCAGGCCGAGATCGTCGCCCGCGCCATCGTGGCGGCCGGGATCGCCGGCCGGGTCGAGCTGGTGGAGATCAGCACTCGCGGCGACAGGATCAGCGCCGCCCATCCTGGCGGCGGGCACGCGGCGACCGACGGCCAGTTCACGGCGGAGCTGGAGCAGGCCGTGCGGGACGGCCGGGTCGACGCGGCGGTGCACTCTTATAAGGACCTGCCGACTGCGACCGGGCCGGGCGTGGTGGTCGCGGCCGTCCCGCCCAGGGCCGACCCGCGCGACTGCCTGGTCGGCCGCTTTCCCGGCGGGCTGGCCGGCCTCCCGCCGGGCGCCGTGGTCGGGACCGGCAGTGCTCGTCGCGAGGCACAGCTGATGGCGGCCAGGCCGGACCTCGTGACGCGCCCGGTCCGGGGCAACGTGGAGACGCGCATCGCCCGCGCGCAGGCCGGTGCCTACGACGCGGTGGTGCTCGCCTGCGCCGGGCTGGACCGGCTTGGCATGCCGCCGTCGGACGAAGCGCGGCTGCCATTCGAGACGATGCTGCCGGCGCCGGCGCAGGGGGCGCTGGCGATCCAGGTCCGGTCCGGCGATCGCCAGCTCCGCGAGCGGATGGCCGAGATCGACGACCCGGACGCGCGCCTGGCCTCCGACATCGAGCGCGCGCTCCTGCTCCGGCTGGGCGGCGGATGCCTTGCCCCGCTCGGCGTTCTGGCGGAGGTCCTCGGCGGGCGGGTGCGTCTTCGCGCCGCGTACGCCGCCCGCGACGGCGCGCTGGGCCGGGTCGATCTCGAGGGTCCTACGGCCGACCGGGAGGGGATCGTGGAGGCGGCGCTGCGCGGCCTCCAGTCCAGGGCGGAGGCCGGCGGGTGACGCGGGTCCTGCTGACGCGTCCGACGGGCCAGGCGGGCGAGCTCGCGGCGCGCCTGTCCGAGCATGGGATCGGGTCTATCCATGTCCCCACCGTGGCCGTCGTGCCGGCCGCCGACGGCCGCCCCCTGGCGCGCGCGCTGCAGGCGCTTGCCACCGGCGGTTGGCTGGTGGTGACCAGCGCCCCCGGCGCGGCCGCCGTGGTCGGAGCCCTTGCGGGACGGCAGCTGGCGACGGGGGTGCAGGTGGCGGCGGTGGGTTCGGCCACGGCCGCGGCACTCCAGGCGCACGGGATCGGGGTGGACCTGGTTCCGGATCGATTCCTGGCCGAGGCGATTCCCGCCGCCATGGGCGACCTGCGCGACCGGGTCGTGCTGCTGGCGCGTGCCGACGCCGCCGACGGCGCGCTGCCCGCAACGCTGCGCGAGCGCGGCGCGCGGGTCGAGGAGATGGTGGCCTACCGCACCGTCGAGGGGCCGCCTGGCTCGCGAGCCCGGATTCGCCGCGTGCTGGCGGACGGCGTGGACGGGATCCTGCTGACCAGCGGCTCGTCGGCGCGCGGCCTGGTGGCGCTGCTCTCCGCTCGCCTGCGCGACAGGGCAAGGACGCTGCCGGCCTTCTGCATCGGGCCTGTCACCGCCTCGGCCGCCCGCGAGATGGGATTCACGGTGGGCGCGGTCGCCCGGGACCACACCGCGGCCGGGCTGGCGGCCGCCACCGCCTCGTACTTCAGCAAGGAGGCTCCATGACCGTTCTTCCCGACAGCCTGAACGCCGCCCCGGAGATGGCCCTCCGGGGGCGGCGCCTGCGCCGCACGCCGGCGCTGCGGGCGCTGGTCCGCGAGACCCGCCTGGCACCGACGCAGCTGATCCAGCCCCTGTTCATCTGCCCGGGGGAAGGGGTGCGCCAGCCGATCGGCGCCATGCCGGGCCAGCACCGCTACAGCGTGGACCAGCTCGCCCGGGTGGGTGGCCACCTCACCGGGCTGGGCGTGGGCGGGGTGCTGCTCTTCGGCCTGCCGGAGGCGAAGGACGCGAGCGGCTCCGGCGCCTGGGACCGGCAGGGCATCACCCAGCGCGCGATCCGCGCCCTGCGCGAGGCGAGCCCGGACCTGGCGATCGCCGCCGACGTGTGCCTGTGCGAGTACACCAGCCACGGCCACTGCGGGGTGGTGGCCGGCGGCGGCGAGGGGGCGCGGGTGGACAACGACGCCACCCTGCCGCTGCTGGCCCGGGCGGCGGTCTCGCTGGCCGAGGCCGGGGCGGACATCGTGGCGCCCAGCGCCATGATGGACGGCCAGGTGGCAGCCATCCGCGCCGCCCTGGACGCGGCCGAAAGGCAGGAGACCGCCATCCTGGCCTACGCGGCCAAGCACGCCTCCGCCTTCTACGGGCCGTTTCGCGAGGCGGCCGACTCCGCGCCGGCCTTCGGTGACCGACGCAGCTACCAGATGGACCCGGCGAACGGGCGCGAGGCGCTGCGCGAGATCGACGCGGACCTGGCCGAAGGCGCCGACCTGATCATGGTCAAGCCCGCCCTGCCGGCCCTCGACCTGGTGGCCGCCGCGCGGGCCCGCGTGAACGTGCCGCTGGCCGCCTACCAGGTCTCCGGCGAGTACGCCGCCATCTGCGCGGCCGCCGAGCGCGGCTGGCTCGACCGGCGGGCGGCGGCCCTGGAGTCGCTGACGGCCATCGCCCGGGCGGGAGCCGGGATCATCGTGACCTACTTCGCCGCGGAAGCGGCCGCCTGGCTGCGAGACGGAGCCTGATGGTCGCCGAGCGCTACGTGCACGCCTGGCTCCTGCATGTCGACCCCGCCTGGCGGCGCGAGCCGGTCGAGGCGCGGCGCGCGGACCTCGAGTCGTTTCGCCACGCCGCCGCCCGCGCCGAGGAGCGGCTGGCGCAGCACGCCTACTCGACCATCGGCCTCCGCGCCGAGGGGGAGCTCCTGCTGTGGCGGATGGGCGAGCGGCTGGAGGAGATCCAGGAGACGGCCGCTGAGCTGCTGGGCGCCGGCATCGGGCGCTGGATGACGCCGGCCCTGAGCCTCATCGGTCTCACCCGCCCCAGCCAGTACGTGAAGCGCCCGACAACCCAGGAGCAGAGCCTCTTCAGCGGCGAGCGGAGCCGGTACCTGGTGGTCTATCCCTTCGTCAAGAGCGTGGACTGGTACCTTGCCCCGGCCGATGAGCGACAGGCTGTGATGCGCGGCCACATGAAGGTGGGCCACGCCTACCCCCAGGTCCGCCAGCTGCTGGCCTACAGCTTCGGCCTGGACGACCAGGAGTTCGTGGTCGCCTATGAGACCGATGACCTGGTCGCGTTCCAGGACCTGGTGCGCGAGCTGCGCGAGACGGAGAGCCGCCGCTCCACGCTGCGCGACACGCCCATCATCACCGGCATCCACCGACCGCTGGCCGAGGCGCTCGAGATGCTGTCGGGGACGGAGGGCTGATGGTCGCCACCCATCGCTCCGAAGCGCTCATGGCCCGCGCCGGGCGGCTCTTTCCGGGCGGGGTCAGCTCACCGGTGCGCGCCTTCGGGG
>JBOGSY010000224.1:0-3701 GCA_050691915.1 Candidatus Limnocylindria bacterium
GATCGGCCATCGACCGGCTGCGTCGCGCCCTGGACGAGACGCTGGTCGGCGGGGTCCAGACCGACCTGGGATTCCATCGCTGGCTGGTCGACCACCCGGCCTTCGTCGCCGGCGACTACCACACCGGCCTGATCGCCGCAGCGTGGGGGGAGTCCGGGCCCGCCCTTGACCCCCAGGTCGCCGCGCTGGCGGCGCTGGCCGCGCGGGAGGGTCGTCTCCGCCAGCCGGCCGCTAGCGCCCGGCCCGCGGCCGACGCGACCGGCGGGACCGGGGTGTCGCCCTGGTCGCGCCTCGCCAGGCGGGAGGGC
This sequence comes from Candidatus Limnocylindria bacterium, assembly GCA_050691915.1. Classification (GTDB taxonomy): domain Bacteria; phylum Chloroflexota; class Limnocylindria; order QHBO01; family QHBO01; genus JBOGSY01. The sequence goes on from JBOGSY010000224.1 coordinate 309, forward strand.
CTGCGCCGGTGAGCGACCTCGAGCTCCGCATCGACGGCAGGACCACGCCGCCGGCCGAGGGCTGGTCCCTGGACTGGGTCGACCGCGCGGCCGGCATCGCCCGCCTGACCGGCGCTGGCGAGTCGCTGCTGGTTGTGGTGGAGGGCTCCGGCACCCAATGGCAGGTCGCCATCCGCGGCCGGCGGGTGGCGGTGGCGGCCCTCACCTGGCGCGAGCGGATGCTGGCCGACGCCGCCGTGGCGACAACGGCCCACGGGGGTCCGCTGGAGGTGCGCGCCAGCCTGCCGGGCCTGGTGGTGGCGGTCGCGGTGGAGGTCGGCGGCGAGGTGGCGGAGGGCGACCGCCTGCTGACGATCGAGGCCATGAAGATGCAGAACGAGGTCCGCGCACCCCGCGCCGGCCGCGTCAGCCACCTGGCGGTGGCCCCGGGCCAGCCGGTGGCGACCGGCGCCGTGCTGCTCAGGCTGGAGTAGCGCCGCCGGTACAATCGGTGGCGATGAGCGACCCCGAGCGCACCGCGCCGCCTCTCCATCGGTCCGCGTCGGGGATCGAGATCGGGACCAGTTACGGCCCGGCCGACCTGGGCGCCTTCGACCCGCAGGCCCGGCTGGGGGAGCCGGGGACCTACCCCTTCACCCGCGGGGCGCGCCCGGACGGCTACCGCGGGCGGGCCTGGACCATGCGCCAGTACGCCGGCTTCGGCTCGGCGGCCGAGACCAACCGCCGGTTCCACTACCTGCTGGAGCGCGGCCAGACGGGGCTCAGCGTGGCCTTCGACCTGCCGACCCAGATGGGCTACGACAGCGACTCGCCGATGGCCATCGGGGAGGTCGGCCGGGTGGGCGTGCCCATCGACACCGTCGAGGACATGGAGGTCCTCTTCGAGGGGATCCGGCTCGATGGGGTGAGCACCAGCATGACCATCAATGCCACCGCGGCCATCCTGCTGGTCCTCTACGAGGCGGTGGGCCGCCGCCAGGGCACGGACCCGACCCGGCTGCGTGGCACGATCCAGAACGACATCCTGAAGGAGTACATCGCGCGCGGGACCTATATCTTCCCGCCCGGGCCCTCGATGCGGCTGGTGACCGATACCTTCGCCTACTGCCGCGCCGAGCTGCCGGCCTGGAACACCATCAGCATCAGCGGCTACCACATGCGCGAGGCCGGGTCGACGGCGATCCAGGAGGTCGCCTTCACCGTCGCCGACGCGATCGCCTACGCGGAGGCGGCCCTGGCCGCCGGGCTGGCCTTCGACGAGTTCGCGCCTCGCCTCTCCTTCTTCTTTGCCGCCCACAACGACCTGCTGGAGGAGGTGGCCAAGTTCCGGGTCGCGCGGCGGGTCTGGGCCCGGATCGCCCGCGACCGCTTCGGAGCCCGCGATCCGCGATCCATGGCGATGCGCTTCCACGTCCAGACGGGAGGCTCGACCCTCACCGCCCAGCAGGTGGACACCAACGTGGTCCGGACCACGGTTCAGGCCCTGGCCGCGGTCCTGGGTGGGGCGCAGTCGCTGCACACCAACGCCCTGGACGAGGCACTGGGCCTGCCCACCCCGGCGACGGCGCGGCTGGCGCTCCGAACACAACAGGTGTTGGCCCACGAGTCCGGGATGACCGCGCCGGTCGACCCGCTGGGCGGCTCCTACTACCTCGAATGGCTCACGGATCGGCTGGACGACGGGGTGGCGGCGGAGCTGGCCGAGATCGAGCGCCGGGGCGGCACCCTGGCCGCACTGGCGGACGGCTACCAGCAGGGTGAGATTGCGGACGCGGCGTACCGCTTCCAGCGGGAGCTGGAGGCCGGCGAGCGGATCGTGGTGGGGGTCAACGCCTTCACCGAGGAGGGCGAGGCGCAGCGCCCGTCGCCCCAGCCCATCGACCCGGAGGACGAGCGGCGGCAGGTCGAGCGCACGCGCGCGGTGCGCGCCACTCGCGACGCGGCCGCCGCGGCCACGGCGGTCGAGACCCTGGAGGCGGCAGCCCGCGGCACGGAGAACGTGCTGCCCAGGATCCGGGCCTGCGTCGAGGCCCGCGTGACGCTGGGCGAGATCAGCGACGCGCTGCGCCGGGCGTGGGGCGAGCACCGCCCGTGAGCATCGGCTCGATCCACCACGTCGCGGTCGTGGTCGCCTCCATCGACGAGGCGCTGCCGCGCTACCGACGCCTCTTCGGCTGGGAGCCGGAGCGCGAGCCGTTCGACTTCGCCGCGCAGCGCGTGCGCCTCTGCTTCCTGCCCACCGGCGCGCCGCCGGCCGCCCGGATCGAGCTGGTGGAGCCGATCGGCGAGAGTGGCGTCGCACGCTTCCTGGCCACACGCGGCGAGGGGCTGCACCACGTCTGCCTGCTCAGCGACGACCTGCCCGCCGACCTGGCCACGCTGGCCGCCGCCGAGGCCGAGCTGATCGACCGGCAGCCCCGCCGGGGAGCGCACGGCAGCGTGGCATTCGTCCATCCGCGCACCCTCAGCGGCGTGCTGTGGGAGCTGCTGCAGCAGCCCGAAGGAGACCGATGACCGAGACGAGCCCCGACCGTCCGCCGCTTCCCGACCGGCCGCTGATCCGCGGCGAGCGGGTCTGGCTGCGGCCGCTGGAGGCTAGCTGACGCCGGCCTCGCGCAGCAGCCGGGGGATCTGGGACGGCGAGTCCGCCACCCGGACGCCGGCCGCCTCCAGCGCGAGCCGCTTGGACTCGGCGGTGCCTGCGCCACCGGAGATGATCGCCCCCGCGTGCCCCATCCGCCGCCCGGGGGGCGCGGTGCGTCCGGCGATGAACGCCGCCATCGGCTTGCGAACCTCGCGCTGCACGTAGGCGGCCGCCCGCTCCTCCTCGTCGCCACCGATCTCGCCGATCATCACGATCGCCTGGGTCGCCGGATCCGCGTTGAGCAGCTCCAGCACGTCGATGAAGCTGGTCCCCACGATCGGATCCCCGCCGATGCCGACGCAGGTCGACTGTCCCATGCCGGCATCGGTCATGGCCTGCACCACCTCGTAGGTGAGCGTCCCGGACCGGCTGACCAGGCCCACCGAGCCCGGCGCGTGGATGTTGCCCGGGATGATCCCGACCTTCGCCTGGCCGACGCTGGTCAGGCCGGGGCAGTTGGGGCCGATCAGGCGCGTGCCGGCGGCCATCAGGACGTGGTACACGCCCAGCATGTCGAGGGCGGGAATTCCCTCGGTGATGCACACGACCAGCTCGACGCCCGCGGCCGACGCCTCGAGCATGGCGTCCGGGGCCGCCGGCGCCGGGACGAAGATGCAGCTGGCGTTGGCACCGGTCTCGCGCACGGCCTCGGCCACGGTGTCGTAGACCGGCACCCGGCCGCCCAGCGCCGCCTGGCCGCCCTTGCCCGGCGTGACGCCGGCCACGATGTTGGTCCCGTACTCCAGCAT
>JBOGSY010000225.1:0-3696 GCA_050691915.1 Candidatus Limnocylindria bacterium
TGTCGACGGCCAGGGACCATGACCACACAGGCGGCCGGCGATTCTGTCACCGCCGTTTCGTAAAGCCAGTATGCGATGACCGCCAAGGGTGGCCGGCGGACGGGGGCCGGGGCACGCGTGGAGCCGGCGGAGCGACCGGCGCGGCGGGGCGCGCTGCGGCGGCTGGCCGGTCCGCCGCCAGCGGCGTTCGGGTACCTCCTCGCGCGCGCAGCGTGGCCGGCTCGGGTGGCGCCGCACTGAGCAGGTAGTCGACGTCGTCGGCCACCGCCCAGCGGCTGCCGTCGAGCCGCTCCTGGACCATCACCCGTCGGCCGGCCCAGCTGCGCCGATCGGGCCGCGGCGGCAGGGCCAGCACCTCGCCGTCCAGGCGCACGGTGGCATCGGCTGCCACCCGGCGCGGATAGGCGAAGCAGAAGAGGGTCTCTGCGCGCTGCTCAGCGGCCAGCGGTCGCCAGGCAGGTTGCGCATCGGTCGGCGCGACCGCGAAGCGCGCGTTGTGGCGCGGCAGGTAGCTCGCCAGCACCGCGTTGGCCTCGGCCAGGGTCGTCGCGCCGGCCAGGCGCAGCTCGACCCGCAGCCGATCCTGCCAGGTGCCCCACAGCCGCTCGACGCGGCCCTTGGCCTGCGGGCTGCGGGCGGCGATCCAGGCGATGCCGGCCTCCTCCAGGGCGCGTCCCAGCTGGGTCGGCGCGTGCCGCCCGGCGAGCTGCTCAGCCAGGCTCGGCGGCCGGCGCCGGTCGCGCCAGAAGATGCCGTGGCGATCGGAGTAGAGGCCGGCCGGCAGGCCATAGCCGGCGGCGGTCTGGGTCAGCACCGCGAAGTAGCCGGCCGCATCCTCCTGTTCGCGGAAGATGGCGCCGGTGACGGTGTTGCTGGCGTCGTCGATGCCGCCCACCAGGGTCAGCAGCGGTCCTCGGTCCTCGAGCCAGGCGTGGCGGCTGCCGTCGACCTGCAGCAGCAGCCCGGCGCGCGGCATCCGCTCGCGGCGGCTGCGGTGGCGCGCCGGCCGACGATGGCGCACCGGGCGCAGGCCGGCCTCGGCCAGCACCCGACGCAGGCTGCGCTCGGCGACCACGATCCCCTCGCGCTCGGCCAGGAGCTCGGCGAGGTGCGCACGGTTGACGTCGGCATACGTGCTGCTGGCCAACTCGACCAGCCGCGCCCGGAGCTCATCGTCGAGACGGTTGGACGGCGCTCGCTGCCGGTTGCCGTGCACCAGGGCCGCGACGCCATCGACCCGATAGCCGACCAGCAGCCGCCGCACCTGGCGCAGCGACAGCTCGAGCAGCTCGGCTGCCTGCGCCGCGGTCAGCGCTCCGGCCAGCACATGGTTGAGCACATGCAGCCGTCGTTGCGCTCGTGGATCCACCGTGATCGCCTCCCTCGTCTCCATGTGGGCGAGGGTGACAAATTCGCTGGCCGCTTAACGGGTGACGGAATCCCTGGCCGTCCACACGTGTGCGCGATCCGCCTTGACATCGGCCCCGGTCAGCCGCTACGATCGTTGGCACTCTCATCGGTCGAGTGCCAGCGTCCCCGAGGTCGCATCTGGCCCGGCGCCGGCGCTCCCGCACGAGACCCTATACCTCAGTCTGCATGGCTCGTTCAAGGAGGCATCACGCACCCATGGCCACATCGGTCAGCGGAACCGCGACCCAGCTCAAGCCCCTCGGCGACCGGCTGGTCGTCAAGCCCACGCCGCGCGAGGAGATGACCAAGAGCGGCATCGTCCTGCCGGACACCGCCAAGGAGCGCCCCCAGGAGGGCACCGTCCTGTCCGTCGGCCCCGGCCGCACCCTGGACGACGGAACACGCGAGGCGATGGAAGTCCAGGCGGGGCAGAAGGTGCTCTTCCAGAAGTACGCGGGAACGGAGTTCAAGCTGGACGAAGACGAGCTCCTGATCCTGTCCCAGAAGGACATCCTGGCCGTCATCGAGTAGTTCGCAATCAGCCAAAGGGCCGGCGCCGCCGCCGTGGCGCGGCGCGGCACACGTTAAGGAGGACGACGAGAACCGTGGCGAAGCAGCTCCTGTTCGATGAGGAGGCACGACGCGCGCTGAAGCGCGGGGTCGACAAGATGGCCGAGGCCGTCAAGGTCACCCTGGGCCCGCGCGGCCGGTATGCGCTCCTCGACAAGAAGTTCGGATCGCCGACGATCACCAACGACGGCGTCACCATCGCCCGCGACATCGAGCTGGAGGAGCCCTACGAGAACATGGGGGCCCAGCTGCTCGAGGAGGTCGCGACCAAGACCAACGACATCGCGGGTGACGGCACCACGACCAGCATCGTGCTGGCCCAGGCCATCATCACCGAGGGCCTGAAGAACGTCACCGCCGGCGCCAACCCGATGGGCCTCAAGCGCGGCATCGAGCGCGGCGTCATGGCCGTGGTCGAGGAGATCAAGCGCCTCAGCAAGCCGGTCGAGACCAAGGACGACATCGCCCACATCGCCGCCATCAGCGCCCGCGACTCGGAGATCGGGGCCCTGATCGCCGAGGTGATGGAGAAGGTCGGCAAGGACGGCGTGGTCACCGTCGAGGAGAGCCAGGGCCTGAAGCTGGACGTCGAGTACGTCGAGGGGATGCAGCTGGATCGCGGCTACGTCAGCGCCTACATGGTCACCTCGAACGAGGCCGGCCGCATGGAAGCCAGCCTGGAGAACCCCTACATCCTGGTCACCGACAAGAAGATCAGCGCCGTGGCGGACATCCTGCCCACCCTCGAGAAGGTGGTCACCCAGGGCCGGCCACTGCTGATCGTGGCCGAGGACGTGGACGGCGAGGCGCTCGCGACCCTGGTCGTCAACAAGCTGCGCGGCACCATCAACGTCCTGGCCATCAAGGCGCCGGGCTTCGGCGACCGGCGCAAGGCCATGCTGGAGGACATCGCCACCCTGACCGGGGCGCGGGTCATCAGCGAGGAGGTCGGTCGCAAGCTGGACAGCGTCCAGGTTGAGGATCTCGGTCAGGCGCGCCGGGTGACCGCCACCAAGGACAACACGACCATCGTGGAGGGCAAGGGCGACCATGCCGCCATCGAGGCCCGCAAGTCCCAGATCAAGCTGCAGATCGAGGACACCACCAGCGACTTCGACCGCGAGAAGCTCCAGGAGCGCCTGGCCAAGCTCTCGGGCGGCGTGGCGGTGCTCAAGGTCGGCGCGGCCACCGAGGTCGAGCTGAAGGAGAAGAAGCACCGTATCGAAGATGCGCTCTCCGCCTCCCGTGCGGCGGTCGAGGAGGGCGTGGTCGCCGGTGGCGGCTCGGTCCTGCTGCACGCCGTTCCGGCGCTCGACAAGGTCGAGGCGCTGGGCGACGAGGCGACCGGTGTCAACATCCTGCGCCGCGCGCTGGAGGAGCCCCTGCGCCAGATCGCCGTCAACGGCGGCGTCGAGGGCTCGGTCATTGTCGAGGCGGTCCGCAAGATGGAGCCGGGCAACGGTTGGGACGCGCAGAAGGGCGAGTACACCGACATGTTCGCGGCCGGGATCATCGACCCGGCCAAGGTGACCCGCTCAGCGCTCGAGAACGCCGCCTCGGTGGCGGCCCTGATGCTGACCACGGAGACGGTCATCACCGACCTTCCGGAGAAGGAGAAGGCCGTCCCGGGCATGCCGCCCGGCGGCATGGACTACTAGTCCCCGGTCCCCTGAACCGATGGAAGGGCCCCGGCTGCGGCCGGGGCCCTTCGCTATC
>JBOGSY010000226.1:0-3675 GCA_050691915.1 Candidatus Limnocylindria bacterium
GAGCAGGCCGTCCTCCACGCGCTCGGACCGGGCCGCGGCCTGGATCGAGTCCAGGAAGCCGGGGAGCGTATCGGTGCTCTCCAGGTCGATCTCGACCCAGAGCCGCACCGGCGCCTCCAGGCGTGTGCGGGTCTGGGCCAGGTAGCGGGGCGCCGCCTCCAGGCGGGCGACGATCGACTCCAGGCGCTGGGGCAGCGGGGCGTAGTCGCGGGTGAAGATCGGGAACAGGGCGCCGCCGATGTGCTCGGCCGCGCGCGTGGCGCCTGCCCACGCCCGTCGCTCGGTGAGCTGGTGCTGGGCCAGCCGCGACTCGTGGATGATCAGGTCGCGGTCGAGCGCCCGCTCCGGCGACAGCTCGGAGGTGTCGAAGCGCTCCATCTCGGCCATGGCGGCCGCGTGGTGCGCGGCGATCGCCTCGACGTGGTCGCGGCTCCCGTCGGCCAGGCTCCGGTCGTGGTCATGGATCCCCAGGTAGGTCGCCTGCTCCGGGTCGAGGGCGAGCAGGTCGCGGAACCAGCGATCGACGGTCCGGTCGAAGCGCGCGTCCGCATCGGATCTGGATGGCTGCATCTGGTCCTCGGTGGGATCGCCGGCTGTGGCGACGCCCCGTTGGTCACGGGGGCACCGCCCGGCGGGAGAGACTGTCAGGAGGGGGCGAGAGCTCGCCGCAGGAAGCCTAGCACCCAGTCGCCGTACCCGTCCTCGCAGCTGCTGAGCGACCCACCGTGACCCGCCTCTTCGCACACCTGCAGCTCCGCCTCGGCCCCGCCCTCCAGGGCGGCGGCCAGCAGGTCGTCCGCGTCGCTGGCACCTACGGCGTCGTCCCGTCCGGCACCGATGATCAGGACCGGCCGGTCGCGGAGGCGGTCGACGGCCTGCACCGGGTCGGCGGCGCTCATGTCCTGCCCGCTGCGGATCAGGCCGCCCAGCAGGACCGACCAGGCGCCGGGCAGCGAGAGCGGATAGCCGGCCCGCTCCAGCCGTGCCTGGATGGCGTTGGCAAGGGTGGCGTGGGTCGATTCCAGGACCAGCGCATCCACCCGGGGATCGCCGACGGCCTCGTTGGCGGCGGTCGCGCCGCCCATCGAGACGCCCAGGACCGCGATCTGCGACGGGCCCTTGGCCCCCTCCAGCCAGTCGATGATCGTGCGCAGGTCGGCCCGCTCCACGATGCCGACGGTGGTCAGCGCGTCCTCGCTCTGGCCGTGGTTGCGGAAGTCGAACAGGACCAGGTTGTAGTCCGCATGCAAGACGCTGGCGCGGGCCAGCATCCCGCTCTTGTTCGCGCCGTGGCCGTGGGCCAGCACCACGGTGGGGCCGGCCGGCCCGCTGCCCGACGCGGAAGGAACGTACCAGCCGGCCAGCGCCAGGCCGTCGGGGGTCAGCAGGTCCGGCCCGGCCGGCTCTCCCTGCCGGTCACAGTCCGTCGGGTCGGGCATCTCGGCCAGCGCCGCGTCGGAGGCGGCGTCGTAGTTGATCGCCTCGTAGTTCCAGCCGAAGGCGATCCCCGGCGTGCGGCAGTCGCGGCTGGGCGCCGGGGGCTCCGCCAGCTGCCCGGAGCCGGCATAGCCCACGTAGCCCAGGTAGGCCAGCAGCGCGACCAGCAGGGCGACGAGCGCGAAGGAGACCCATCGCCAGATGGCGGTGCTCCTGGCCGCACGCGGGTCCGGAGGTGGCTCGTACGGCACGTGGCGGAGTATACGGTCGCGCTCCCCGGCACCGTCACCTACAATCCCGCGGTGGTCAGCCCGAAGATCGGAAAGCCCGTGGCCCGGCCGCGCGCCGGCGTGGCCCGGGGAGGCCAGGCAGCGCGCGTCGCGCGCCACCGGTCGCACTCCCTGGCGCCGGAGCACATCGGCGAGGCGGGAAGCGCCGCACTGCTGGCGGTCGCCATCCTGGGGCTCGCCATCTTCATCGCGGCGATGGCCATGATCGCCTCCGGGCTGACCATCGCGGGCCGGTTCGGCTCCGACCCGCCGCCCAACGTCGGGCAGATCGGGATCGGGCAGGTCCTGGGCGGCGCCGGGTTGCTGGCGCTGGGGGGCCTGCTGGTCGGATCGTCGCTGGCGGTGCTGGCCGACGTGCGCAACAGCCGACGCATCGCCGCTGCCGTCTCGGCCCTGGCGGCCGCCCTGTCCGTCGCCGGCGTGGTGCTGGCCGTGCAGCAGGCCGGGAGCGACATCGTGCTGCCGCTGGCTCTGGCCGTCGCCGCGATCATCTTCGGCGCAGCCTCGATCATCCTGATTCGGCCCCGTCGCTAGTCGCCCCCGCGGCGGGATGGACGGTTCGCCGCGCCCCGTGGTGCTGGTCCTGCTGACGGGAGGGCTGCTCCTGCTCCTGGCCGCTATCGCGGGCCTGGCGGCCGGCCTCTTCCTGGCGGAGTGGATCCACCGCCGGCTGCCGGAGATCACCGCCGACGCCGCCGCGGTGGGGGGCGCCGCCTTCGCCCTCGGCAGCGTCACCCTGGCGGCCGCCGGGCTGCACCTGGTCCTGGCCCTGGCGACCGTGCGCCGCCGGCGCTGGGCGCTCCTCCCCGTCTTCATCGTGTGCGCCGCCATGGCCACTCTGGGCCTGGGATGGGCGGTTGCCGCCCTGGTCAGCGCCGCGTCCGGCGCCGGCCAGCCCGCGGTGATGCTGCCCGCCGGCGCGGGCCTGCTGGTGCTGGCCGCTGCCTACGGCTGGGCCGCGGCCGTCGCCATCGGTCGGTGGAGGAGGGCCAGGAGGCCAACCTGAAGGGGGAGGGCCGCTTTGCTATACTCCGCCCCCGTCACCCCCGCGGGGCCCGTGGTGTAGTGGCCAAACATGCCAGCCTGTCACGCTGGAGATCGCCGGTTCGAATCCGGTCGGGCCCGCCACCAAGCCCTTGCTCGCTAGGCGAGCAAGGGCTTGGATCCTGACTCCGCCCGCTACGACCAGAACTCGTCGTCCGGGCTGTCGTTCAGGAACCAAGCCTCTGTGGCCTTTCCGTCACGGACGTGATAGACCTCGGCGCTCCTGTACTCCACGCTCTTCCCATTGCGCTCCGCCCGAACGATCACGATGGCGATGGCGTGCTCGTCGGTCGCTGCCACGTCGTGGAGCTCTTGCCGGTACGTCCCGCCTGAGAGTTCCCGCACCTTGGCGATGAACCCAAAGAACGCATCCCGGCCCCGGTATTCACGGGCGAATGGGCCTCGGCCCGCGGTGTGGACCACGAAATCGTCGGCCAGTAGTTCCTTCGCGGTCTCGACCTCGCCTCGAAGGAAGGCCTCCTTGCCCCGCCGCAGCAGTTCTTCGTTGGGATGTGCCATGTCAATTTCCTCCTATGCGCAGGGCGAGTTGGAATACTCAGACCTTCACCCCTGCAAGTTGCTCGCGATCCCAGCGCTCGTTTTGCTCCGTGGTGGTCCGAAGGTCGTTGGACCTGATGGTCCGCATAGCGCACCTCGGAGCGGATGTCTCCCCGGAGTGTCGCGAGGTGGCCGACGGAAAGCATCGGGTGATCGCCCTATTCGGTCTGCCGCGGTAGGCGAGGGTGACCTCGGTCTGCAGGTGCGCTCGAGGCGTTCAGCTATTCATGTCGAATGAGCAGGCGTGGTTGTGACCGGCGCGCAGTTCCGCTCCTCGGCGTTACGCGTCCGCCTGGACGAGGCCGTGCCGGAGCGCAAAGAGCGTTGCCCCCACGCGGGTCGACAC
>JBOGSY010000227.1:0-3612 GCA_050691915.1 Candidatus Limnocylindria bacterium
GCCACCCGTGCTCGAGCTGTCAGACGCCGAGCTGGCGCAGCTCGCCAGCGATGAGGGCTGGGATATGGCCGAAGTCTCCGCCATTCGCACCTTCCTCGGCCGAGCAGAGCCTCCGTCCGCCGAAGAAGATCCTCCCTCCGCCGAGGAGCCTCCAGCGGCGGCCGGGCCGCCCCCCATTGCTGACGCGGCCACGACCGATGCGCCCGCCGGCCAGGCGACGGCCCCGGCGCCGGAGGCGCCTGGCTTCCTGACCGAGCCTCCGCCACCTCCGCCGCCGCGGGCCCCGGGACAGAGCCGCATTCCGATCGACGTCGAGGAGGAGCTCGACGCCCTGGCCCGGCTCGACCGGCTGACCCAGCCGCCCAGGGCGGCGCTCAGCATCGGGGCTCCCCCCACCCAGGCAGCCGAGGGCCAGGAGTCGGAGGCGGCCGGCGGCGATGCCGGATCGGACGGCGAAGACCCGGACACCGAGGACCCCGACCAAGCGGGCCAATCCCCGGCCGCCCCGGTCCCTTCGGCCATCCGCGCACCCGGCGATCCGCGCGACGGCAACCAGGGACTCGCTCCCCGGCAGCCCGGGCAGGTTGACCCCGTCTGGCTGCGCGGTCGCCGGGGGCCGGCCGCCACCGTCTACCGCCGGCTGCGGCGCCTCTTCCCGGGCTGAGGTGGACGCTCTCCACGCCCTCGGCGCCGTCGCCGCTCTCGCGGCCGCCGGGCTGCTGGCCGCCGCGGGCCTGGTGGCCGCCCTGCTGGACGCCGGACACGAGTGGGTCCGCCGCCTGGCCGTTGGCGTGGTGGCGCTGTTCGCCGCCCAGGGGCTGGCGGGTGCCGCCCTGCTGGTGTCGGGCGGGCGCACCACGGACGGGCTGCACGTGCTGTACGGTGCCGCGCTGGTGCTTGCCGTCCCGGCCGGCGTCACGTTTGCCACCGACGCCCCGGACCGTGCCCGCTCGGGGGTCGTGGCGGCGGCGGCCGTGGTCGCCATGCTGCTGGTCTGGAGGCTGTACAGCACGGCCTGAGGCGGCGCTCGCGGGCAGCCGAGGCTGGTTTCGGGGCGCCCGCCGGTATGATGGTCGCCGGATGCGCACCAACCGGTCGCTCGCGGCAGCCGCCGTCCTGGCAGCCCTGGTGGGCTTGACGGCGGGCCTGGCGCAGGCAGGCGACGAGGTCCGAGCGCCTCTGGATTCCACTCGCGTGGCGGCCAGCGAGGCCCAGCAAGCCGGTGGCCGCGAGCTCTACCTGCGCGCGTGCGCGGCGTGCCACGGTGCCGACGGCCAGGGGACCGGTGCCGGCCCCGGCCTGGTGGGTGTCGGTGCGGCCGCGGCGGACTTCCAGCTGTCCACCGGACGGATGCCGCTCGCCGGTTCTCCTCGATCGCAGGCGACGCGCAAGCCCCCGGCGTTCTCGGCCGCGGAGATCGAGCAGCTGGTCGCCTACGTCGCCTCGCTGGGAGCCGGCCCGGAGATCCCGGTGGTCTCGATCCGGGAGGATCTGCTGTCGCGCGGCCAGCGGCTGTTCGTGGGCAACTGTGCGCCGTGCCACGGGGCGACGGGCCGGGGTGGGGCGGTGGGCGGCGGTGCGCTGGCTCCCCCGCTGGACGAGGCCACGCCGGTGCAGGTGGCCGAGGCCATGCTCACCGGGCCGGGCCAGATGCCGGTCTTCCGGTTCGCCCCGGACGACCAGGACGCGGTGGCGACTTATGTCGCCTACCTGCGCCGGGCGCCGAATCCGGGCGGCTTCTCGATCGGAGGGATCGGTCCGGTGCCGGAGGGCTTCGTCGCCTGGGTCCTGGGCATGGGCCTGCTGGTGGGCATGGTGTACCTGGTCGGCCGCGAGTGGGACCGAGCGGCCGGGCGGCAGCAACGATGAAACCGGATCGTGCCGTGGCGGCGCTGCTGCTGGCATCCATGGCGGCATCCGCCGGCCTGGTGGTGGTCTATGTCACCCGGCTCGGCGGCGCCCCGCTGGAAGGCATCCTGCTGGCGGTCGCGCTGGGTGGCGTGGGAGCCGCGATCGTGGTGTGGGCGGTGGCCCTACTGCATGCCCCGCTGGAGGTGGAAGAGCGGCACTCGCTCGCCTCGGCCGAGCCGCAGCGGCAGGCGATGACGGAGGCGATCGACGCCGATGCCATCACCCGGCGGCGCTTCCTGGTGCGCCTGCTGGCGGGCGCCGGCGGGTTCCTGGCCGCCGCGCTCGCCCTCCCGGCCTTCAGCCTGGGCCCGCAGCCCGGCCGCGATCTGTTCGAGACCGGGTGGCGCCCCGGCGCGCGGCTGGTGGGCGAGGACGGATCGCCGATCCGCCCGGCGGACCTGACCCGGGACGGAGTTCGCACCGTCTTCCCGGAGGGTGCGGTGGGACGCCCGGACAGCCAGACCATGCTGATCCGGCTGCGGCCGTCGGACCTGCAGCTGCCCGCCGGACGGGAGGGTTGGGCGCCGGAGGGCTGCGTCGGCTACTCGAAGCTGTGCACCCACGCCGGGTGCCCGGTCGGGCTGTACCGCGCCCAGGACCAGGTCCTGATCTGCCCGTGCCACCAGTCGACCTTTGACGTGCTGCGCGGGGCGGTGCCGGTCTTCGGTCCGGCCGCGCGGCCCCTCCCGCAGCTGCCGCTGGCCGTCGACGGGGACGGCTACCTGGTCGCCACGGCCGGCTTCTCGGCCCCGGTGGGCCCGTCGTTCTGGAACCTGACCCACGACGGCGAGGAGGACTAGGTGCTGCGCTGGCTCGACGAGCGGCTGGGCATGGCCTCCTGGGCAAGATCGGGCCTGCGCAAGATCTTCCCGGACCACTGGTCGTTCCTGCTGGGCGAGGTGGCCCTCTTCTGCCTGGTCGTGCTGGTGCTGACCGGTGTCTTCCTGACCCTTTTCTACGTTCCGGATGCGACGCCGGTTACCTACGACGGCGACTATCCGCCGCTGGCCGGGCAGCAGGTCTCGCGTGCCTACGCATCGGTCCTGGACCTGTCGTTCGAGGTCAGGGCCGGGCTGGTGATGCGCCAGATCCACCACTGGGCGGCCCTCGTCTTCGTGGCGGCAATCGCCGTCCACCTGATGCGCGTCTTCTTCACCGGGGCCTTCCGCCGGCCGCGCGAGATCAACTGGCTGGTCGGAATCGGCCTCCTGCTGCTGGCCCTGGCGATGGGGATCACCGGCTACTCGCTGCCGGACGACCTGCTGTCGGGCACCGGGCTGCGGGTGATCTACGGCGTGGTGATCGGCATCCCGCTCATCGGCCCGTATCTTGGCTTCCTCGCCTTCGGCGGCGAGTTCCCCACCGAGACGATCATCAGCCGCCTCTTCGTCTTTCACGTCATGCTGCTGCCGGCGCTGCTGATCGGCGGCGTCCTGGTCCACCTGGCCATCCTGTGGCGACAGAAGCACACCCAGTTCCGCGGCCCGCTGGCCGACGAGACCAACGTCGTGGGCCGGCCCTTCTGGCCGACGCAGGTCTTCAAGTCGACCGGGCTGCTCTTCCTGACCTCGGCGCTGCTGGCCCTGATGGGTGGCCTGGTGCAGATCAACCCGATCTGGACCTACGGGCCGTTCGATCCCACCACCATCAGCGCCCCCGCCCAGCCGGACTGGTACGTCGGCTGGCTGGACGGGGCGCTGC
>JBOGSY010000228.1:0-3595 GCA_050691915.1 Candidatus Limnocylindria bacterium
GCGCAGGTCGTCGTCGAACCGGCTCATCGGTCTGCGTCCTCCACCTGGTCACGCAGGCGCCGCCGGGCGCGGAAGACGATCGTGCGCACGTTCACCGCAGACAGGCCGGTCATGCGCGCGATCTCGTCGAGCCGGTAGCCGTGGCCGTAGTGCAGCACCACCAGCGTCCGCTCGCGTGGCGGCAGGCGCTCGACCAGCTCGCGCAGGCCAAGGTCGCCGCGATCCTGGGGCGCGGGCGGCTGCCACAGCCTGGGCAGGAGGCCCAGCAGGCGGCCGCGCGAGCGGCGCCGATCGAGGCACAGGTTGATCGCCAGCCGCGTGATCCAGGCCTCGAAGAGGTGCGCGTCTCGCAGCTGATGGCGCCGGGCGCGGCCGCGCAGGAAGGCATCGTGGACCACGTCCTCGGCCGCATCGGCACCGACAAAGCCGGCGCAGATCCGGACCAGCCGGTCCCTGGCGAGCGCGAAGCGCGCGTCGTACGCATCGATGGCCTGCTCCTGCGGCGCGGAACCCGGGCGGGTCTCCGTCACGAAGCTCTCCGTTGTTCGCACGTCACGGGATAGACCGTCGGCGAGCCCAGAACGTTGCAGCCGGCGGTGGGCTGTGCCCGGGCATGTCCGCTGATCTGCACCTGCGGAACGTTAGCGCCGGTGGCGGCCGGCATCGCGGGCTGGCACGACGCTCGCATACGCAACCGGGCAGGGAACACTTACGTCGAGAAGGTACCTTGCAGGAGCGTCCGATGGAACGGAACCGAAGCAGCGGCGAACTGTTCGAGCGCCTCTGGCTCCTGCGTGCGTGCTACCCGTATCGCAGCGACTACGACACGCGCTCCACGCTCACCGTCGGCGAGGTCGTGCTCTACGGCGAGCAGCTGATGCGCCTGGCACGACTTCGGGGCCGATGGACCGGCTTTGGGCCCATCCAGCGCGCGGCCTGAGCTGGTGGTCCTATCGGGCCATTCCCGTCCGGGGCGCGGGTTTGCACACTGGCGGGGTGAGCGACCGAACCGCGCGCGTGCGAACCGACCGGCTGACCGGGCTGCCCAACCGGGTGGCCTGGACCGACGCGCTCGAGGCCGAGCGCGTGCGCCGCTCCCGCTACCGGCGTCCGGTGGTGGTCATGACCGTCGACGTGGACGGCCTGGCCGCGACCAACCGCCGGCGGGGCCGCCGGCATGGCGACGAACTGCTGGTCGGGGCGGCGGGCGTGCTGCGCCACAGCCTGCGCGACGCCGACCTGGTGGCGCGCATCGGCGAGGACGAGTTCGGCGTGCTGCTGCCGGAGACCCAGGCCGCCGCGATGGAGCCGCTGGTGCAGCGCATCCAGGCGGCCTGCGCCGAGTGGCGCGGGTCGGATCCCGAGCTGAGGCTATCGGTCTCCATCGGCTGGGCCGTGCCCGAGCCGTTCGGAGAGCTGCGGGGTGCCGTGCGCACCGCCGACGAGCGGATGCACCTGGCCAAGCGGGGCGCCTGAGGGGATCGGGCGGGGGCGTCGACCAGCGGCTACCATGCCGCCGTGCTGTACGACTACGGGAGGGTGACGCCAGAGACGGTCACCGCCGAGGCTGATGCCGCCCTGGAGCGCGCGGACGCCCTGATCGAACGGGCGGTGACGAGCGGGCAGCCGACCTTCGCCGGGACGCTGGCCCTGGTCGAGCTGGCCGGTGGCGAGATCTCGCTGGGCTACGGGCGCGGGGCGTTCATGGCCTATGTCCATCCTGATCCCGCCGTCCGCGACGCGGGCCAGGCCGCGGAGGAGCGGATCAACAAGTGGCGCGTGGCCCTCGCCTTCCGCCAGGACGTCTACCGCGCGGTGCGCGCCTTCGGCCAGACCGATGAGGCCGCCGCGCTGACCGGAGAGCGGCGGCGCCTGCTGGAGCACTGGATGCGCGACTTTCGGCGCGCAGGGCACGAGCTCCCCGAGGCGAAGCGCCGCGAGCTGGAGGGGCTGCGCTCTCGCCTGGTCGAGCTGGAGGTCGCCTTCGCCCGCAACCTGAACGAGCATCGCGACTGGATCGACGTGACTCGCGACGAGCTCGACGGCCTGCCCGAGGAGTTCATCGCCAGGCTGAAGCCGGGCGAGGCTCGTGGCACGCACCGCGTCAGCCTGGACTACCCGGAGCTCACTCCGTTCATGGAGCAGGCGCGCAGCCGCCCGCATCGCGAGCAGCTGTTCCGCAAGAGCTGGAACAAGGCCGCCGACGCCAACAAGCCGCTGCTGGCCGAGGCGCTCACCATCCGGCGCCGGATCGCCGCGCTGCTGGGCCACCCGACCTGGGCGGACTATGCCATGGAGGTCAAGATGGCGGGCAGCCCTGCCCGGGTGCACGGCTTCTACGCGGAGCTGACGCCGACCCTGGAGGAGGCGGCGCGGCGCGAGATCGCCGCGCTGCGCGAGCTGCACGCCGCCAGCGGCGCGACGGACGAGATCCAGCCGTGGGACTGGCTCTTCTACGACACCAACCAGGCGCGCGAGGAGCACGGCGTCGACCAGAACCGGGTCAGCGAATACCTGCCCCTGGACCAGGTCCTGGACGGCATGTTCGCGCTCACCGGCGAGGTGTTCGGGCTGGAGTACTGCCGCGTGGCGGAGGCCACCGCCTGGGATCCATCGGTCCAGCTGTTCGAGATCCGCGACCGCGCCAGCGGGGAGCCGCTGGCCCACTTCTATGCAGACCTCTTCCCGCGCGACGGAAAGTACGGGCACGCGGCCGCCTTCCCACTGGTGATCGGGCACGCAGCCGCCGACGGCAGCTACGTGCGGCCGGTGAGCGCCATCGTGGCCAACTTCACGCCGCCCTCCGGCGCACGGCCCAGCCTGCTGACCCACGGGCCGCACGGCCAGATCGAGACCCTCTTCCACGAGTTCGGGCACATCCTGCACATGAGCCTGACCCGCGCCGAGTTCACCCGCTTCAGCGCCGCCGAGACGGAATGGGACTTCGTGGAGGCGCCGTCTCAGATCATGGAGCACTGGGTCTGGGAGCCCACCGTGCTGGCCCGATTCGCCCGCCATTTCCGGACCGGCGAGCCGATCCCGGCATCACTGGTCGAGCGCATGGTCGGGGCCCGCTACCTGAACGTCGGCCTGCGGGCCACCCGCCAGGTCTTCTTCGGGGCCATGGACCTGGCCCTGCATGACACGATGGAGGAGCCAGACATGGACGCCGCCATGCGCGACTCCTACGCGGTGACCCAGCTCCCCTACCCGGAGGGCACGTTCATGCTGGCCGGCTTCGGGCACCTGATGGGCGGCTACGACGCGGGCTACTACGGCTACCTGTGGGCGGAGGTCATCGGTGACGACATGTGGAGCCGCTTCGCGAGCGAGGGCGTGACGTCGCCGGCGGTGGGTGGCGACTACCGCCGGACCGTGCTGGAGCCGAACGGCGCACGGTCGGGCGACGACCTGGTGGAGGGATTCCTGGGACGCCCAGCCTCGACGGAAAGCTACCTCCGCATGCGCGGGATGGCGCCCCTGCCCGACTGACCTCCGGCCACTCCCCTGCGCTCGAAAGTCTCCCCCCATCCCGGACCGATGTACTGGCCGCAGGCCGCCATGCCCCTGCCACACTCGGTTGGTCATCTTTGGC
>JBOGSY010000229.1:0-3594 GCA_050691915.1 Candidatus Limnocylindria bacterium
CCAGGTCCGCGAGCTGCGACCTCCGTTCTCCTTCGATTCGGACGTCGAGCCTCCGGCCGGCCGGCCGGTGGCATCGGTCGAGATCCGCACCAACCCCTACTGGCGCATCGGCTGGCGATGGGACGCAGCTGCGGACGCCTGGCGGCGGCTGGATGGCGGGACCGAGATCAGTGACGCGGCGACCGGAGAGCCGGTCAGGGCCGTCTCGGTGATCGTCCAGCGCGTCACCGAGGAGGTCGTCAGCGGCGATCCCGACCCCGGCGGCAACCCGCGCCGGCTGCACCACCTGGTGGGGGAGGGGGCGGGGACGCTCTACGTCGCCGGCCGGGCGATCGACCTGCGCTGGTCGCGCCCGAACGTCGCGGCCGGAACCCGGTGGACCTACGCGGGCAGCGGCGAGCCGGTGGTCCTGCCTCCGGGCCAGGTCTGGTGGGAGATCATCCCCATCGCGGCCGGCCTCAGCGAAGGCTGACCGGCCCCGGGATCAGCCGGCGTCGCCGTTCGGGCGGGACGGGGACAGGAACGCATCCATCGCCCGTCGAATCTGATGATCGGGGTCCATGTTGAGCCGTGCCGCGGCGATGTGGCGCCGGACTTCGCTTGGATCGGGCTCCTCGTCCTCGCCACCCGGCTCGGCAAGCGCCGGGGCGGGTGCGCCGCCGATGCCCAGCGCGACCGCGGCCCCGGGCGCCCGCTCGCGGCGGGCAGACACGGGAAGGGCCGCCGAGATCGGCGGCTCCGTGGACGCGGACGCGACGTCAGCCGCCGGCGGCGGCGCGCCGGAGTGGAGTGGGCCGGCATGCGGCCGCACCTCCTCGAGCCCCGTCGCCGGATGCAGCGCCGCCGCCGCGGATTCCGGCGCGGGACGGTACGGCAGGCGCCGCGGGCGCGGGTTGCCGCTCACCTGGTTCTTGCCCAGCGACTTGGCCTGGTACATGGCCCGGTC
This sequence comes from Candidatus Limnocylindria bacterium, assembly GCA_050691915.1. Lineage (GTDB taxonomy): Bacteria > Chloroflexota > Limnocylindria > QHBO01 > QHBO01 > JBOGSY01. The sequence continues at coordinate 947 of JBOGSY010000229.1, forward strand.
GGCGGCGATCATCAGCTCCTCGGCGCTGGTCCCATCCTCCGGGCACGAGACGAGGCCGATGCTCACGCTGGTCAGCATCTCCCCGCCGCCGGCTTGGAGGCCGACCTCCTCAGCACCGGCCCGGATCTTCTCGGCCACCACGAAGGCGCCGGCGAAATCGGTCTCCGGCAGGAGCACCAGGAACTCGTCGCCCCCGTAGCGGTAGGCCGTGTCGACGGCCCGGATGGAGCGCCTGATCACGCCGCCCAGCGAGCGCAGCACCTCGTCGCCGCGGTGATGGCCGTACGAGTCGTTGACCGCCTTCAGGCCGTCCAGGTCGATCATCAGCAGGCAGAAGCCGCGTTCGCTGCGCCGCGTGCGCTGGACCTCCTGCTCCAGGGTCGGGAAGAGCTGCCCCCTGTTGAAGAGGGCGGTCAGGGCATCGGTCCGGGACAGCTGCAGGACGGTGGCGCGCATCCGCCGCTCGCCTGATGCGTAGACGCCGGCCAGGTAGGCGAGCAGCCAGATCGCCCCGACGTTCAGGCCGAAGCGCAGCAGGTCCGCGGCGGCGTAGTCCGGGAGGCGAGGGTCAAGCCCCAGCACGACCAGGAAGGCCAGGGAGGCGACGGCCGCCACGCCCAGCCCGATCCCGCCCCCCATGGCCAGGGCCACCGCGACCGCCACCAGGTGATAGCCATACACGAAGGGGGACGACCCGAATCCGGTCAGGGTCAGGAGGACGGTGGTCAGGGCGATCGCCGCCAGCACCTCCAGCGCCGCGGTCGCCCCGGAGCGAAACCGGGTCGGCACCAGGTCATGGATCACGATCACGATGCCCACCGCCACCGCGCCGACCAGGTAGATGGCCGGCTGGGAACGGTCAAAGGCATCCGACAGGCCGACGCCGATCAGGACCGCGGCGATCGAGACCCACCATAGGATGCGCACCGCCGACCCGTACGAGGCGCCCACCAGGCCCTCGATTCCGGCGGCGGCGGGCTCGTACTTGTCCAGGCTCTCGTCCCGCTCCGGGCCATCGTCACCGCCGCGCGCCCTGCGGGCCGAGGCGCGGATGGCGGCGACCAGCGCGCCAATCCCCAGCAGGGCTGCGACGAGGCCGGTGATGACAATGAAGATGAGCTCGGCGTTCACATGGGCATCCATCAACCTGGTCGACGGGCACGCCGGGCGGAGGACGGGTCCGGGCACGACCTGGGCGTAGTCTAGGGTCCGGTAGGGGGTGGCGCAAAGGTACCAGCCCACCTAACCCACCCGTACCACCCGGACCGTCGACAGCGGTCACCACAAACGCGGGCTCCGAGCGGCGCCGCGAGAGGCCAAGCGCTCGCGATGCTAGAATGCGCGCTCCCCAGCCGGGCGCCCGATCGATCTCCCGCTGTCCATCCACAGGTGCCATGACCGACCGAACCCGAACGCGCCATCCGGCTTTGGCAGCCCTGCTCTCGTTCATCTTCCCGGGCGTGGGCCAGGCCTACGCCGGGCACGCTTCGCTCGCCCTGCTGCTCGCCGCGCCGGTGCTCCTGGCGGCACTTGCCGGCCTGGCCATCGCGCTGGCGTGGGGCGACCAGATCCGCAACAACCTGCTCTCCGATACCTTCCTTTCCGGGCTCCTGATCCTGGACGTGGCCCTGATGGCCTGGCGCACGTTCGCCATCGCCCAGGTGGGCTTTGCGCGAGCGGAGCCGGCGCCCGGCCTGGCGATGGACGGCGGCGGCGGCCTGGCCGTCCAGGCCGAAGGAGGGGGCGGCAGCTGGCGCCGGGCGGGAACCCTCAGCCTGGTCGTGCTCCTGATCCTGCTGACGGTGGCGATGCACGCCTGGGCCGGCTTCGTGGTCAGCCGCCTGAACCGGACGCTGGGCGACGTCTTCTCGGGGGCCGGCCGGGGTGGCTTGGTGACCGATGCGGACGAGGGGCCGCTCAACGTACCTGAGTACGCCTGGGATGGGACGGAGCGCATCAACATCCTGCTGCTGGGCGTGGATTCGGGACCCGGCCGCGAGCAGGCCCTGACCGACACGATCCTGGTCGTCAGCGTGGATCCCGTGGCGCGCAGCGCGGTGATGGTCTCGGTGCCGCGCGACACCGGCTTCGTGCCCCTATCGGACGGCACGATCTACCCGGAGGGGCTCTATCCCAGGAAGGTGAACGAGCTCGCCAGCGAGGCCGGCCAGGACCCGGAGCGGTGGTGCCCGGACCTGGAGGAGGCGCCCGAGGCGTGCGGGATCCGCACCCTGGAGCGGTCGATCGGTCTCTACCTGGGCATCCCGATCCAGTACTACGCGCAGGTGGACCTGGAGGGCTTCCGCTCGCTGATCGATGCGGTGGGCGGGCTCCAGCTGTGCCTGCCGGGCCCCTTGGTCGACCCCGAGTACACCGGTGCCGGGGTGGCCGAGCGCGGCATCCAGCTGCCGGCCGGCTGCACCCACTACGACGGTGCCCGGGCGCTGGCCTACGCCCGCATCCGCAAGGGCTGGATCGACCTGCCGGACGGGACCCGCGAGCAGCAGGACGACTTCAAGCGGGCCGAGCGCCAGCAGCTGGTCCTGCTCGAGCTGCGGCGCGAGTTCGCGCGGCTGGACCTCTTCTTCGAGCTGCCGGCCATGCTGGAGGCGATCGGCGACACGGTGAGCACCGACTTTCCGCGGGAC
>JBOGSY010000230.1:0-3585 GCA_050691915.1 Candidatus Limnocylindria bacterium
GGCGGATCCGCTCGGCGAGCATGCGGACCGTGAGGTGGCTGCCGCGCTCCTCCGGGGCGACGCACCCGCCGGCCAGGCAGGCGCTGGGAACCGGCCGCCCCCCGAAGAACTGGGGCACCAACAGGCCTAGGCCACCGGCGACGACGCGGCCGTCGCGTAGGGCGACGCGGGTGTCGGCGTGCGTGCGCAGGTGGGTGATATCCGGGACCGGGTGACCGTAGCTGCGGGTGGTCAAGGTGTCGTACTGGCTCCACAGGTCGTCGTCGACCTCGCGGACGGTCAGCGACTGGTCCTTGGGCATGTGCCACCTCCTGTTCAGTAGCCGGTCGTGTCGCGGACCTGGCGCGCGTCGGCCGGGACCAGGAAGGTGCGGGTGAAGGTGATGACCCGCTGGTCGTGCTGGTTGTAGCCGGTGGTTCGGCACGTCACGACGCCGCATTCCGGGCGGCTCTGGGAAGGCCGGGTGGTGAGGATCTCGGTCTCCGCGCGGAGGGTGTCCCCGACATACACGGGGTTCTCCAGGCGCAGCTCGTCCAGCGCGAGGTTCGCGGTGGTCAGGCCGCTGGTGGCGCGGACGGTGGCGCCCAGCACGATGCCCAGCGAGACGATCCCGCAGACCAGCGGCCGGTCACGGCTGGTCTGCTCGCAGAACTGCGTGTCGCTGTGGACCGGGGCCGGGTTCCCGGTCAGCGCCAGCGTCAGGACGTGGTCGGTCTCGGTCACGGTCCGGGCCGGCCGGTGCTCGATCACCTGGCCGACGACGAAGTCGCTGAGGCCGAACCCGACGTTCTCACGGATCCGGTTCTCGCCAACGCGACGGTAGCCCTGCGGGACGACGCTCACGATGAGCCTCCTCGAACGTCGGGGATTGCGGCGTCACCCGCACGGGCGGTCAGGGCGCGGGCCGCGGCCACGAGGGGCGGCCCCACCATCCGGCCGTCGACGGTCGTGATTCCTCCGTGGGCAGCGTCGGCGGCGGTGACCACGGCGTGCGCAGCCGCAAGTTCCTGGGCGGAGGGGAGGAACGCCTGCCGGATGAGCGAAAGTTGCGCGGGGTGGACGGCGCCCTTGCCGACGAATCCGAGGTCCTTGGCCTCCTCGGCCTCCCGCCTGAGCCCGTCGGGGTCGTCGAGGTCGAAGTAGGGCGAGTCGATCGCGGGCAGGCCCGCTGCAGCCGCGCCAGCGGCCAGGGCCGACCGCGGGTACCACAACGCGCTGCTACGGCGGCTGGAGCCGGTGGCGGCGGCGTAGTCGGCGGCCCCGAACACCACACCCGCCAGAGATCGGGACCCCAGGATCTCGGGCAGGCGCTGGATGGCCCGTGGTGTCTCGATCAGCGCCCAGACACGGGGCTGCCCGTCGTCAGCGTCGAGGACTTTCGCGATGAGCTTGACGTCACGCGCCGATTCGACCTTGGGAACCAGCAGCACGGCGGGCCGCAGACCAGATTCGGCCACCGCCACCAGGTCCCTCAAGCCGTGCACCGTGCACGGCGAGTTCAGCCGCAGACCCAGCACCGTGGTGCCACCATCGGCCGCCTCGGTGAGCCAGCCGATCGCAGCCGCCCGCGCGGCGTCCTTGCGGTGGTGGGGGACAGAGTCCTCCAGGTCCAACAAGGCGACGTCGGCACCGGAGCTCCGGGCCGTGTCGAGCCAGTCGGCCGCTGATGCCGGGGTGATCAGCCAGGTGCTGCCGCATCGGGGCACCGACACCTTCACGGCGATCACCTCCTGGTGAGGCGCTCCGCGACCATACGGTCGAGAGCCCCCACGGTCGTGGCCGAGGACAGTTCGTCCTCCCCGATCTCCACTTCCGCCCGCTCACGCAGCAGCACGCTTAACTCGACGAGGGTCAGCGAGTCCAGGCCGGCATCCTCCAGGCGGGATTCCAGGCGCAAGGCCTGCGGGTCCAGCTGTAGATGGGTGACGAGTATTTCCATCAAGGACGGGTTCACCGTGGTGCCTCCTGTCAGGGGATGAAGATCACTGCGGCCGGTGTGCCACTGTCGGTGCCGGAACACCGAGCGCTTCACGACACCTCCGTCAGGGTCCGGATGACCTCCGGGATCAGGTCCTCCTGGCCTGCCACAGCCTGACGCCGCCCCAGCTCGACGAAGACGTCCATAGGGTCGACGCCCGCGGCCGTGGCGGCCGAGAGCACCGGCAGCTTGAAACCCGAGAACACGCCCGCCAGGCCCGACATCACGCTGACCGAGTCGATCGTCGGCGGGCAGGGCATCAGATGCTCCTGCGCCAGGTCTCCCGCGCGGAGCAGCGCACGCAGATCGATACCGGTCGGGTGCCCCATGCGTTCCAACACGGCGACGAGGACCTCAACCTGAGTGTTCCCAGCCCCGGCGCCGAATCCCCGCGCGCACGCGTCGACGATCGTCGCCCCCGCCTCGACGGCGGCGACCGAGTTGGCCACGGCCATGGAGAGGTTGTCATGTCCGTGGAAGATCACTGGCACATCCACCGCCGCGACGATGGCCCCGATCCGCTCGGTGTGGCTCATAAGCAGCACGGTTTGTGCCTCGACGCACAGGTCGCGAACAAGGCCGACGTGCCGTTCGGTCACACTGGCCTCGGTGCAGTGGGCAGCGATCCGGACAACATCGGCACCGTGACCGACGGCCCTGCGGATGTCCGTGCCGGTGCCCCACCCGGGTGCCATGAACGCGGCCATCCGGGTGTCGGTGAGGACCTCGCGCACGGTGCAGAGCATGGCGTCGTCGCCCAGCCGCGACCGGCCGATCTGGAGGGAGGAGGCGCCCAGACCGTTACCGTGGCCGACTTCCACCACCGGGATGCCGGCCCGGTTCGCGGCCTGGGCGTAGACGCGTAGCTGCGCGGTGTCGAGCTGGTGACGGACGGCGTGCTGACCGTCCCTGAGGGTCGGGTCGTGGATGACGACGCGCCTGTTTACCGCGTTCACGGATCCTCACTCGTCCCGGGCGGCCGCGTGCCGTTCCGCCAGCAGCACCGCAGCCGCGTTGATGATCTCCACGTTCCCGGCGTACGCGGGCAGCCGGCCGCCCTGGGCGATGACGTTTACGGATGCCTTGATCAGCCCGTCCGCAACGGACCACGAGGCCACCTCGTACCCAGGGGCGAACGTGCGGACGGCGGCGGCGACGGCCCCCACGTCGGTGCGCAGGGGTTCCGGCCGGATGTCGGAGGCGACCACCGTGACCTGCGCACGGAACGCCGGCGCGGGCAGAGCCGGACTGATCGTGGTCAAGACCTTGGCATCGGGTGCGTGGGTGAGCCGGCGTACGGCGTATGCCGTGGTGGCGATGTACTCGTCGAGGTTGCACCGGGTGGCACGACCCACGCTCGCCCCGGCCACGGTGGTGACGACCTCGACATATTGAGGTGCGCAGTGCTTGGCCACCACGTCGAGCACCGGCAGGACAGCCTGCCCTCCGCAGCTGACCAGACTGAGATGGCGAGCGGACTCCGCCCGATGGCCGTTGACCGTCGGGGCGACCATGGTTCCCCCGCCGCTCGGGGTCAAGTCCACGAGCAGGACGCCAGCGAAGGCGAGGTCGGCCCAGTGGGCGGGGTGCGCGGCCGCGTTGGAGGC
>JBOGSY010000231.1:0-3583 GCA_050691915.1 Candidatus Limnocylindria bacterium
GGCCAGGACGCACTGCAAGCCTCCGGGATGCCCTCGCCGCCACGTCGGTCGAGGAGGTCTCGGTGGTGCTCCCGTCCTCGCGACGCCCGGTGACTGTGCCGGGCTACGTGCGGGACGAGCTCCGCTGGCCCGGCGAGCTGCCGCGCAGCTTCGACAGCGTCCCGAACAAGCCGGCGTTCGCCTTCGACGGGGGGCCGCTCTACCCGGAGCTCATCGTCGTGCGCCTGCTGGAGCGCGCCGGCTGGGACGCGGCCTGGCGCAAGAACTGGAACACGGTCGCCTACTGGCGCGACATCGGTGAGCCGGTCGAGCCCTCCGCGCTGGCGGTCGCGATCGTGGACCAGGTGAGCCGCCAGGCCGGCCACATGGCGCCGTGGGACATCGTCGCCTGGCGCGGGCGCGAGCTCCGGCTGCTGGTCTCGCGCACGAGCGACCAGCGATCGAGCGCCTACCTGGCCAACTGGCTGGATGCCGCCCTGCGGATGGGGATTCCGCTCGGCTGCTTCGCGGTGGTCGAGCATCGGGCCGATCCCGTGCCCCGCCGCCGCTGACCGTACGTCGTTTGCCGCTGATGCGAACCGGCGCATCAGCCGAGGACGGCGCGGGCGCGCGAGACGACCATCGGCCCAACGTTCGCCGCGCCTGAGCGGCGCGGCCCGCCCACGTCGTAGAGTTGCTGCATGACCGATGACGCCGGCGGACCCGGACCCGGAGCGACCCCGGATCCTGAGTCCGTCTGGCGCGGGATCCTGCTGGGCACCGATCCCCGCTACCGGCGCAACCACACGCTGATGCGCCGATTCCCGGGCAACCCGCGCTGTCACTTCTGCAGCGCGCCGTTCGGCGGGCTGGGCGCCCCGGTGGCGCGCCTCATGGGGCGCCGGCCGTGGCCCAAGAACCCGAGGTACTGCCAGACCTGCTTCATGCTGATGGAGCACCAGCGCGGCGGCGCCGAGGTCGACTGCAGCCTCCTCTTCGCCGACGTCCGCGGCTCCACGGCGCTGGCCGAGCGGATCTCCCCCGGCGAGTTTCGTGCGGCCATGGAGCGCTTCTACGAGACTGCGGCCCGCGTCCTGTTCGCCCACGACGCCATCCTGGACAAGTTCGTGGGCGACGAGGTTGTGGCCATCTTCATCCCCGCCCTGAGCGGTGAGCTGCATTCCGCGCGGGCGGTGGCCACCGGCCGCGCGTTGTTGGCGGCAACCGGCCACGGAGAGCCCGACGGGCCGTGGCTGCCCCTGGGGATGGGCGTGCACACCGGCATCGCCTACGTGGGTGCGGTGGGCGACGCGCTGAACACCGGCATCAGCGCGCTCGGTGACGTGGTCAACGTCGCGGCCCGGCTGGCCTCGGCCGCCGGCCCCGGCGAGCTGCTGGTCAGCGAGACCGCCGCGCGGGCCGCCGGGCTGGATTCGACGGGATTGGAGCGACGGGACCTGGACCTGAAAGGCAAGACCGACCGTGTCCCGGTCGTCGTCCTCGGCGTCGGGGAGGGGCTTTCCGCAGTCGTCCGGCCGTAGCTCGCGGTCCGCCCCGCCATGCAGCCGTGCTGCACAGCCGGCCCCTGACAGGTGGCGGCCGGCCTTTCGGGCCCCCGCCGGCGGCCGTGCAGCCGTGCAGCACAGCCAGCCTCCCGGGCTGCCCTCCGCTACCATCGGTTGCCCATGAGCAGCCTGCAGACCCCCAAGCTCGCCGTGCGCAGCGACCTGCGCAACGTGGCGATCATCGCCCACGTGGACCATGGCAAGACGACCCTGGTCGATGGGCTGCTGCGCCAGACGGGCACCTTCCGTTCCAATGAGACGCTGGTCGACCGGGTGCTCGACTCCGGCGACCTGGAGCGCGAGAAGGGCATCACCATCCTGGCCAAGCAGACCACGGTCGACTACCAGGGCATCCGCCTGAACATCGTCGACACCCCCGGCCACGCGGACTTCGGCGGCGAGGTGGAGCGCGGCCTGCTGATGGTCGACGCGGTCCTGCTCCTGGTGGATGCCAGCGAGGGCCCGCTGCCCCAGACGCGCTACGTCCTGCAGAAGGCGATGCAGCGCCACCTGCCGGTGATCGTGGCCCTCAACAAGATCGACCGCTCGGACGCGCGGCCGGCCGAGGTGCTGGACGACGTCTACGAGCTGTTCATCGACCTGGGCGCCGATGACCACCAGATCGACTTCCCGGTGGTCTACACGAATGCCAAGGCGGGGACCGCCACCCGCGACCTGGGCCAGCCCGGCAGGGACCTGACGCCGCTGCTCGACCTGATGGTCGAGGTCACGCCCCCGCCGATGCACGAGCCGGGACACCCCTTGCAGTTGCTGGTCACGAATCTGAGCGCCAACGACTACGTGGGGCGCATGGCAGTGGGCCGTATCCACAACGGCACGATCCGGCTGGGTCAGCGCGTCACCGTGGTGCGCGAGGAAGAGGACGACACGGCGGGCGCTGTTCAGCCGGGACGCACGGTCACGCTGACCGGCACGGTCAGCAGCCTGCAGACGGCGCGCGGCATCGATCGGGTCGACATCACCGAGGCGAGCGCCGGCGACATCGTCTCGGTGGCCGGCCTGCCGGAGGTGACCATCGGTGACACGATCACGGATCCCCAGGATCCGCGTCCGCTCCGCCGCCTCGACGTGGACGCGCCCACACTGCGCATGACGTTCGGTGTCAACACCTCGCCGATGTCCGGCCGCGATGGCAAGTACGTCACCAGCCGCCAGATCAAGGAGCGGCTGGATCGCGAGGTGCTCGGCAACGTGGCGATCGAGGTCTCCCCGACCGAATCGGCCGACACGTTCGAGGTGCGCGGACGGGGCGAGCTGCAGCTGGCGGTGCTGATCGAGCAGATGCGGCGCGAGGGCTACGAGCTCACCATCTCGCGTCCGGAGGTCATCCTCCACGAGCGTGACGGCGAGACGCACGAGCCCTACGAACGCGTGACGATCGACATCCCGCCGGAGTTCATCGGGCCCGTGCAGACGGCCCTCGCGGGCCGCAAGGGAAGGCTGGAGCAGATGTCGACCGATGCCGACGGCCGTGCCCGCCTGGAGTACATCGTCCCGGTCCGCGGGCTGATCGGGTACCGCGGCCAGCTGATGACCGATACGCGCGGCACCGCCCTCATGCACCAGCTGGGAGAGGGCTACGGGCCGTGGGCCGGGGACGTGACGCATCGGACCAGCGGCGTCCTGGTCGCCGATCGCGCGGGTCTGTCGAATGCCTACGCGCTGATCAACCTGGAGGAACGCGGGGAGCTCTTCGTCGGCGCCGGCGTGGAGGTCTACGAGGGCATGATCGTGGGCGAGAACGCGCGGCCGGGCGACATGAACGTCAACGCCACCAAGTCGAAGCAGCTCACCAACATTCGTACCCACAGCCACGACGACTCGCTGCGGCTGACACCGCCGCGTCCCATCACGCTCGAGTCGGCCATCGAGTTCATCGCAGCCGATGAGCTGGTGGAGGTCACCCCGGCTGCCATCCGCCTCCGCAAGCGTGGCCTCTCCCCGGACGACCGCAGACGCTGAGACCCCAACCCAGCGATCCGCCCGGGCCCGTCGAGGGCGGTGCGCTAGGCTTGCTT
>JBOGSY010000232.1:0-3561 GCA_050691915.1 Candidatus Limnocylindria bacterium
GCCGCCAGCAGCGCGATCCCGCGCGCCTGGCCGACCGTCATGGCGGTCTGCACGTTCCGCTGGAAGAAGAGGCGCTCGACGCCGATCCGCTGCGGCCGGTGCTCGGCCATCAGGCTGGCCAGCGCGGCGTGCAGCTGGTGCAGGCGGTCGGCATCGCTGGAGGTCGCCGCCGTCCGGATCACGCCCGCGTCGACCATTCGCAGGCGCCCGTCCTCCAGGGCGACCACGCCGAAGCCGCAGGTCGCCGTGCCGGGATCGATGCCGAGCGCGATCACGCGGCTATCGTACCCGCCGCGGCCTGCCGCCAGAGCTAGACCACCGACGCCTCGAGCTGCTCCATCAGGGCATCGGGGATGTCGAAGTTGGCGTACACGTTCTGGACGTCGTCCAGGTCCTCCAGCCGCTCGACGAAGGTGAGCACCCCGCGCGCGGCCTTCTCGTCGCTGATCTCCACCCGGGTGGTGGGCTCCATCGACAGCTCCGCCGACTCCGCCTCGTAGCCGGCCCCCGCCATGGCGCTGCGCACGGCCTCCAGGTCGGCCGGCTCGGTCACCACCAGGATCGCCCCGCCCTCCGGGGAACCGACGTCCGCGGCACCGGCGTCGATCGCGGCCAGGGTCAGCTCGTCGGGGTCCCGGCCGTTGAGCGCCACGGAGATGAGCCCGCGCGGCTCGAACTGCCAGGCCACCGGGGTCAGCGAGCCGCCCGACTTCGAGAAGATGGAGCGGATCTCGGATGCGGTTCGGTTGCGGTTGTCGGTCATGGCCGCCACGATCACCGCCACGTTGGACGGGCCCAGCCCTTCGTAGGTGATCTCCTCGTACTGCTCCGCGTCGGTCCCGGCGCCGGAGGCACGCTCGATCGCCCGCCGGATGTTGTCGGCCGGCATCGAGTTGGCGCGCGCCTTGTCGATCGCCATCCGCAGCCGGTAGTTGCCGTCCACGTCTCCCCCGCCCTGGCGGGCGGCGGTGATGATCTCGCGCGTCAGCTTGGTGAACAGCGCGCCGCGCTTTGCGTCATTGGCGCCCTTCTGTCGCTTGATCTGTGACCACTTGCTGTGGCCGGACATCGGTCCTCCTTCGTCTCGAGCCCCGATTCTAGCAAGCGGCCCCGCTCGGATCGCCGGCGTACGATGGACCGATGCGACCGGTGCACGCGGAGCAGGAGAACCACGGTGCGCTGCGCTACCTCGGCCAGGGGCTGCCACCTGAGGCGGTCGCCGCCGGGCCGCCACCCGAGGACGTGGACCGTTGGCGGCTGGGCGCTCACCCCGACGTGGTGGAGTGGCTGTGGGAGCGGCTGAACCCCGCGCTGCCGGCCGACGGCCGCTACCTGGTTGCCGGCGGCCCGGCGCTGGTGGCCCCATCGGGCGTGCTCATTGCCGCCGGGCTCGGCACGCAGTACGCCCTGCGGCTGGATGGCACGGCCCTCGAGGAGGCCTCGGCCGCCGGGTTCAGCGCGGTCCATACCTTCCGCACCGTCGATCGCACGCTCGACCTGGCCACGACCTTCGGGTCCGGGTGGCGGTTCGGCCGGTTCGACGAGCGCGAGCCGGGGTGGCTGGTCGGCTCCGCCCCGGCCGTCGATCGCGGCTGATCATTGTCTCCGCAGCCTGCGCGTGGCATGCTCGCCCCGAAGATGTACACCCCCGACGCCGGCGAATCCGCGGCAAGCAGCTACGAACGCAGCGCCGGCCTGGCCTCCATCGTGGCCGGCATCGGCGGGGTCGTGTACTCGATCGCGTTCCTGGGCGGCGTGGTGGCGGGCTGGGCACCGGAGCTCGGCGTCATCGTCAGCTCGGCGGCGCTCATGGCCGGCGGGTTGTTGAGCGTGGCCGTCCTGGTGACGATCTATCGCCGCCTGCTCGACAGCGCCGCCGCCGTGGCCCTGCTCGGCCTGGTCCTGGTGGCGGTCGGCGCCATGGGCGCGCTCGTCCACGGTGGCTTCGACCTCGCCAACGCCATTCATCCGCCGGTCAGCGACGTGTTCGCGGCCTCCGAGCTTCCCAACCCCATCGATCCCCGCGGCCTCCTCACCTTCGGCGTGACCGGCCTGGGGCTGCTGGTGCTGATGCTTCAGTCGCGCCGCAGCGAGATCCTCCCGGCCAACCTGGCCGGACTCGGTGCGGCGGCCGGAGCCCTGCTGATCGTCGTCTACCTCGGCCGGCTGATCGTGCTCACGCCGACCAACCCGCTGGTGGCCGTGCCGGCGGCCGTCGCCGGGCTGCTGCTCAGCCCGGCGTTCTACATCTGGCTCGGCGTGGAGCTGCGGCGTCGCTGACCCCGCGCCTCCCTATAATTGGGCTCCCACACCGGCCACTCACCGTCCGGGGCGGGCCCCAACCGCCCCGCGACTGCTTCGAGCGTGCGCACCAAGGAGCATTGGACGACCGATGAAGCCCACCTCCCCCGACCGGATCCGGAACGTCGCGCTCATCTCCCACGGTGGCGCCGGCAAGACGAGCCTCGCCGAGGCGATGCTCTTCGATGCCGGCGCCATCCAGCGGCTCGGCAGCGTGGACGCCGGCACCGCCACGCTCGATCATGACCCCGACGAGCAGAAGCGCGGCCAGAGCATCAACCTGGCCGTCGCCACGCTCGAGACGGACGGCACCCGGATCACGATCGTGGACACCCCGGGCTACGCCGACTTCCAGGCCGACGTCATCGAGGCGCTGGCGGCCGTGGACGCGGCCATCGTGGTCGTCGACGCCAGCGCGGGGGTCGAGGTCGGCACCGCCGAGGTGTGGCGCCTCGCCGAGGAGCGCAGGCTGCCGCGCTTCATCTTCGTCAACAAGATGGACCGCGAGAACGCGAACTTCGACGCCGTGCTCGACCAGCTGAAGGCCAGGTTCGGTCCCAAGATCGCCCCGGTCTACCTTCCGATCGGTTCGGCCGATGCGTTCCGGGGCTACATCGACGTCATCGAGCAGCATGCCAACGTGTACGAGGGCGGCAAGCCCAGCGAGGTCCCCATCCCGGATGACATGCGCTCCGGCGAAGAGGCCCGTCGCGAGGCGCTGGTCGAGGCCGCCGCCGAGGCCAGTGACGAGCTGATGACCAAGTACCTCGAGGGCGAGGAGATCGGGGACGACGAGATCGAGGCGGCCGTCCACAAGGGCACGCGCGAGGGCAGCGTGGTGCCGGTCCTGGTGGGCAGCGCCGCGAAGAACATCGGCGTCCGCGAGCTGACGGCCATGATCGCCAAGCACGTGCCCTCGGCGGCCGAGGTCGGTTCCCGGGCGACGGCCGACGGGAAGCGCGTCGAGCCCGATCCGGCCGCCCCGTTCGTGGCCCAGGTCTTCAAGACCACGGCGGACCCGTTCGTCGGCCGGCTCACCTATTTCCGGGTCCTCTCCGGCACGCTGCGGCCCCAGGAGCACCTCTGGAACGCGACCCGCCGCGAGGAGGAGCGCATCGGCAACATCCTGGGCCTCCTGGGCAAGGACCAGGCCAACCTGCCCCAGGCCGGGCCTGGAGACATCGTGGCGGTGGCCAAGCTGGCGAGCACCCAGATCGGCGACACCCTGGTCTCCGACCGGGCCGCGGCGCTGGAGCTGCC